>NZ_PNOR01000015.1 GCF_002869765.1 Deinococcus planocerae
GAAGTCGCCGCCCGGGTGGCCCTGCCCCTGCTGGTCATTCAACGACTCGCTGCACAGGTCTGTCGAGAGGAAGAATTCCTGCGCCAGCACGGGTATTCACTCACCTTATCCAGATGCAAGACCTAAGTTGACCCTGCCGCCCTGGGTATATGGTCCATTCGAGTTATTACTTCACGCAGAGCTTCACTATCGTGAGGGAGGAGAGTTTGACCGACGCATAGCGTTGATAAGTTTTGACAATGCTATCGAAGTCGCAGTGAGCACGTTCCTATCTTTACATCCTTTACAAAGAGGCAAGGAGGAATATGATGGAGCTAAGGTGCAACACTGGTTGCGCTCATTTCCAAACAAATTAGAATTTATAGAGCACAGGTGCGGCAATCAAAAGATTACTCCCGCGGTCAGCAGCGCAGACATGATTTACTATCACAATATACGTAATGACCAGTATCATGAAGGGAAGGCAACAATACCAACCTGGGAGACTCTAAGCGGTATTAGATCGGCTGCTTTATGGGTTTTTAACTTTCTTTACAATGTACCTGATATAGAATCAAGAATTGAAACAAGAATTAGAAGCTTGACTCCCGAAGTTGATATACCTAAACGGGATGATGAACTTGATAAATTTATAGATACCAAGTACGGCGTGGTGTGGTTTGGCGAGACCTCAATTTATGCTAGCGATCTTCTTTTTGCCTACGATCCCATCGCCTATCGCAACATAGGTATTGAGGCAAAACAAATAAAGCTGCAAGGCGGTGACGGTGATGAGTAGTTTCAACGAATCCACCGTCGAACTCGCCGCAATTGAATGGTTGGGGCAACTCGGCTACGAGTACCAGTACGGCCCCGACATCGCGCCCGAAGTGCCGGGGGCCGAGCGAGCAGCCTTTTCTGAGGTGGTCCTGGTTGAGCGGCTGCGCGTGGCACTCGAACATCTCAACCCCGGCGCCTCGGCCCAGGCACTCGAAGAAGCTCTGCGGCAACTGACCGCGCCGGACCTCCACCCCAACCTGCTTCAGGCCAACCGCGCCCTGCACGCCCTGATCGTGGGCGGCGTGCGGGTGGAGTTGCCCGACGACTCTGGAGGCACGCGGGCCGAGCATCTGCGGGTGATCGACTTCGACCAGCCCCAGGGCAACTCCTTCCTGGCGGTGAATCAGTTCACCGTGACCGAGGCCAGGGTGGAGCGCCGACCGGACCTCGTGCTGTTCGTCAACGGGCTCCCGCTGGTGGTGCTGGAGTTCAAGAACACGCGCGACGAACGGGCGACGATTGAAAAGGCGTTCGACCAGTTGCAGACGTACCAACTGCAACTCACGCGCTTGATGGCCTACAACGCCCTGCTGGTGATCTCGGACGGCACCGGGGCGCGGCTGGGCGTGGTGGGGGCGCCGTTCGAGCGGTTCCAGCCCTGGAAGACGGTCACGGGCCGGGAGGTGCTGCCCGAGAGCCTGGGCACGCTGATTCAGGGGGCCTTGAGCCCGGCGGTGCTGCTGGACCTGCTGCGGCACTTCACGGTGTTCGAGGCGGATGGTCCGGAGCTGGTGAAGAAGGTGGCGGCCTATCACCAATACCACGCGGTCCTGCGGGCAGTCCATCAGACGGTGGAGGCCAGCCGTGCCGATGGCGACCGCAAGGGCGGGGTGGTATGGCACACGCAGGGCAGCGGCAAGAGCCTGTCGATGGTCTTCTACGCCGGAAAGCTGGTGGTGCAGCCCGAACTGGCGAACCCGACGCTGGTGATCCTGACCGACCGCAACGACCTCGACGACCAGCTCTTCGGGATCTTCAGCCGCTGCGCGGAGTTGCTGCGGCAACAGCCCGAACAGGTGGGCAGCCGGGCCGCGTTGCGGGAGTTGCTGGGCGCGCGGGCGGCGGGCGGCATCGTCTTTACGACCATCCAGAAGTTCATGCCGGGGGACAGGGGCGACACCTTCCCCACGCTCTCGGAGCGTTCCAACGTCGTGGTGATCGCGGACGAGGCGCATCGCAGCCAGTACGGCATGAAGGCGCGGGTGGATCAGAACACCGGCCAACTGTCTTACGGCTTTGCCAAGCACATGCGCGACGCGCTGCCGAACGCGACCTTCCTGGGCTTCACGGGCACGCCCGTCGAGCTGCGGGACGCCGACACGCGCGCCGTGTTCGGCGAGTACATCGACGTGTACGACGTGCAGCGGGCGGTGGACGACGGCGCGACCGTACCCATCTTCTACGAGTCGCGGCTGGTTCGCATCAGGCCCGACGACGCGGCCTGGGACACCCTGGACAGCGAATTCGAGGACATCACCGAGGGCGAGGAGGTCGCCAGCCGCGAGAAGCTCAAGACGAAGTGGGCGGCGCTGGAGGCCCTGGTGGGCGACCCCAAACGGGTGCGGCTGGTCGCCGAGGACCTGGTACAGCACTTCGAGCAGCGGCAGGAGGTCATCGAGGGCAAGGGGATGATCGTAGGGATGTCACGACGCATCTGTGTAGCCCTGTACGACGAGATCATCCGCCTGCGCCCCGAGTGGGAGGGCGCCGGAGACACCGAGGGCGTCATCAAGGTCGTCATGACCGGCAGCGCCACCGACGACAAGAGCTGGCAAAAGCACATCCGCAGTGGCGCCCGCAACCGCGAGATCGCCGACCAATTTCGCCAAGCGGACAGCTCCATGCGGCTCGTCATCGTCCGGGACATGTGGTTGACGGGCTTCGACGTGCCCAGCCTGCACACCATGTACATCGACAAACCCATGCACGGCCACAACCTGATGCAGGCCATCGCCCGCGTGAACCGCGTGTTCCGGGACAAGCCGGGCGGGCTGGTGGTGGACTACCTGGGGCTGGCGAACAGCCTCAAGGAGGCCATGCGCGTCTACACGGACGACGGGCGGGTCGAGCCCAAGCGCGACTTCGAGGAAGCCCTGGACCTGATGCAGGAGAAGCTCGACGTGGTACGGGGCATCCTGCACGGGTTCGACTACACCGACTTTGCCGGGGCCACCCCGGCAGAGCGCGTGGCCCTTATTGCGGCGGGACAGGACTTCGTTCTTGGGAAGCGCGAGGCCGTCAAGGAGCGGTACATCCGGGAAGTGCTGGCCCTGGGGCAGGCCTACGCGCTGGCGATTCCACACCCCGACGCCCTGGCCGTGCGGGAGGAGATCGTCTTCCTGCAAACGGTTCGCGCCGCCCTGAGCAAGCAGGAAACTACCCAGACCCGGCAGGCGCGGCATGAGGTCAACCACGCCATCCAGCAACTCGTCGAGAAGGCGGTCGCGCCGGACGGGGTGATCGACGTGTTTGCGTCGGCGGGACTCAAGCGTCCAGACATCTCGATCCTGTCAGAGAGCTTTCTTCAGGAAGTACGCGACATGCCCCAGCGCAACCTCGCCGTAGACCTGCTGGAAAAACTGCTGCGGGACGAGGTGCGAACCCGTTCACGCCGCAACGTGGTTCAGTCGCAAAACTTCAGCGCGAAGTTGGAAGATGCCATTGCCCGATACCAGAGCCGCAGCATCGAGACGGCCCAAGTGATCGAGGAGTTGCTGGACCTGGCCCGGCAGATGCGGGAGGCTCAGCGGCGCGGCGACGACCTGCGGCTCTCGGAGGACGAAATCGCTTTTTACGACGCGTTAGAGGTCAACGACAGCGCGGTCAAAATCATGGGCGACGACGTTCTGCGGGAGATTGCACATGAGATCGCCGAAACAGTGAGGCGTAATGCCACAGTCGATTGGCACCTCCGCGAACAAGCGCGGGCCAAGTTGAGATTAATGGTGAAAAAGGTTCTGCGCAGGCACGGCTACCCGCCGGACAAGACCGAAAAGGCCAGCCAGTTGGTCCTTGATCAGGCGGAACTCTTCGCCGGACAGGTCACGTAACTTCTTGCCTCCGGGGTCTGCTGGAGCTTAGAACGCAGCTCGTGATGAATCCTGCCCCACCACCGGACGGGGCTTCTACTTGCCCCCAGGAGAGAGGGGCCCCGTGAACGACACCCCTTCCCCCTCCGCCGATCACTGGCAGGCCGAGCACTACCGCGACCGTCACGCCTTCGTCTTCGAGACGAGCCGTGACCTCGTGTCGGGCTGGCTCGCGCCGCAGCCGGGCGAACGTGTCCTCGACCTGGGGTGCGGCACGGGAGAACTGACCGCCCAGATCGCCGGGAGCGGCGCGGTGGTGACGGGCGTGGACGCCTCACCCGACATGATCGCGGCGGCACGGGAGCGGCACCCCGGTGTGACCTTCCGGCTGGAGGACGCCCACCACCTCACCTTCCAGGCGGAGTTCGGCGCCGTGTTCAGCAACGCGGCGCTGCACTGGATGAACCCCCTGCCGCCCGTGTGGGCCTTCCCCAGCCCCGCGGAGCTGGCGACGCTCCTGGAGACGGCAGGCTTCCGGGTCGAGCGTCTGCACCGCTTTGGCCGCCCCTCGGTCCTGAGCGGCGCGGACGGCTTGCGGGCGTGGCTGGAGGGCTTCGCGGGGGCTTGGCTCGCGCCACTCGGAGACGACGAACGGCAAGCCGTCCTGGCCCGCGCCGAGGAGCGGGCGAGGCCCCGGCTGTGGAACGGGCAGGACTGGGTGGCCGACTACGTGCGGCTGCGGGCGCTGGCGGTGAAGGCGTGAGGCACCTCAGCCCACGATCTCCCCGAACACCGCCCGGCTGATCACGAGCTGCTGAATCTCCGAGGTGCCCTCGTAAATCTCGGTGACCTTGGCGTCGCGGTAGAGGCGTTCGACGGGGTACTCGCGGCTGTAGCCGTTGCCGCCGAAAATCTGGATGGCGTCGCGCGCAGCGTCCACGGCGGCTTCCGAGGCGAGCAGCTTGGCGATGCTGGCCTCCTTGCCGTGGGGCTGGCCCTGCTCGCCCAGCCACGCGGCCTTGAGGGAGACGAGCCGGGCGGCCTCAATGCGGGCGGCCATGCGGGCGATCTTGAAGGAAACCCCCTCGAACTCGCGGAGCTTCTTGCCGAACTGCTCGCGCTCGGCGGCGTAACGGGTGGCGTGCTCCAGCGCCGCGCGGGCGATCCCGAGGGCCTGCATGGCAATCCCCACCCGCCCCGAGTCGAGGCTGGACAGGGCGATGATCAGGCCCTGGCCCTCCTCGCCGACCATGTTCCCCTGCGGCACGCGCACCCCGTCGAAGGTCACGGTGGTCGTGTGCGCGGCGTGCAGCCCCAGCTTCTCCTCAGTGCGCCCGAAGGAGAGGCCGGGGGTGCCCTTCTCGACGACGAAGCAGCTCACGCCGCGGGCCCCGGGACCGCCCGTGCGCGCCATCACGAGGTAGGTGTCCGCCTGCCCACCCGAGGTGATCCAGGCCTTGGCGCCGCTGAGGACCCAATCTTCGCCGTCGCGCGTGGCCCGGAGTTGCAGGCTGGCAGCGTCGGAGCCCGCCCCGCTCTCGGTGAGGCAAAATGCGCCGATGCGCTCGCCCGTGGCGAGGGGGCGCAGGTACTTCTCACGCTGGGCGTCCGTGCCGTACTTCAGCAGCATCTTCTCCGGCAGGCCGTTTTGCACGGAGACGATCACGGCCACCGAGGCGTCGGCGGCGGCGATCTCCTCCAGGCACAGGGCGTAGGTCACGGCGTCGAGCCCGGCCCCGCCCCACGCCTCGGGCACGGTCGCTCCCAGGAGACCCAGCTCGGCCAGGCCACGCAGTTGCGGCCAGGGGTACTCGCCGCTGCGGTCGTACTCGGCACTCAACGGGGCGATCTCGGCGCGGCAGTAGTCGCGGACGTGCCCGACGATCAATCGCTGCTCGTCCGACAGGGCGAAGCCCAGGCCGGAGTCGGGGGGAGTGACGGTGGTGGTCATGCCACCACGCTACCAAACGGGCGTTAGGAGCCGTGTAGTGCGGCTGACAGCGCCTCCTCGATGCCCCGCCCGCGCCAGCCGGTGTCCACGCCCAGGGCCTCGCCCCCCTCCCACCGCAACGCCGCGCCGATCACCGCGCCGCCCGCGATGGCGAGGGCCGCGCCCGTCAGCGCGTCCAGCGGGGCTCCCGGGCACAGCCGCGCCGCCGACGCCTTCAGGGCGGGCGCGAGGGGCCGGGGGGGCCGGGTGACGCGAACGCGGGCGGGCAGGGGCGGGACGCTCACGGGGCGGAGTCTACCGCCGGGGGGGCGGATTCCCTTCTCAGGCGGTACCTCTACAATGCCCGGCGATGACGGCGACCATCCGGGCGGCGGGGCAGGGGCGAGGGTGCGGGCGCTGAGGTGGGGGCTCGTCGTGGTGCTGGCGCTGGCGGCGCTGGCGCTCGCCGCGCTGACCCTCGGCACGTTCGCCACGCTCAACCCGGGCGCGCCGCTGTGGCTGCGGTCGCTCGGCAGTGTGGAGGGGGTGCTGAGCGCTCAGGCGGGGCTCGGGGAATTCGGGAGCTTCCAGCGCGCCCTGGGGCTGATGGTCCTGGCGAGCCTGCTCGCGGGGCTGGCGGCGTACCTGAAACCGAGAGGGTGAGGGGGGGCGGCTTCCGGCCCCCCGCTTCAGGGCGCTTTCATGACCCGTGCTACGATTGGGGCGTTTTGAGCGGAGGCATGGCGTGAGGTTTTCTGAAGACATCGGCATCGATCTGGGTACCGCGACATTCCTGATTTACACCAAGAGCCGGGGCCTGGTCCTTCAGGAACCCAGCGTGATCGCCATGACGCGCGACAGCAAGCAGGTCAAGGCCGTCGGCGAGGAGGCCTACCGCATGATCGGGCGCACCCCCGGCGGGATCGTCGCCGTGCGGCCCATCAAGGACGGCGTGATCGCCGACGAACTCCTCACCGAGCGGATGATCACCATGTTCCTGCAAAAGGTGCAGGGCGGGGCGGGGCGCATGTTCGGCCTCAAGCCGCAGCTCATGGTGGGCATTCCCAGCAACGTGAGCGACGTGGAAAGGCGGGCGGTGCTGCGCGCGGCGCTGAATGCCAACGCCCGGCGCGCCTTCCTGATCGAGGAGCCGCTCGCGGCGGCCATCGGGGCGGGGCTCAAGATCGCCGAGCCGGTGGGCAGCATGATCGTGGACATCGGCGGCGGGAGCAGCGACATCGCGGTCATCTCGCTCGGCGGCATCGTGGTCAGCGAGTCGCTGCGGGTGGCCGGGGACGAGTTCGACGAGAGCATCATCCGCTACGTGCGGCGCAAGCACAATGTCCTGGTGGGCGAGCGCACCGCCGAGGAGATCAAGGTCAAGGTGGGGGCCGCCACCCTCCTCGACGAGGGCGAGAACCTCACCGCCGAGGTGCGGGGCCGCGACCTCGTGAACGGCCTGCCGAAGACGATCACGCTCGATACCCGCGAGGTGGTCGAGGCGCTCAGCGAGCCCGTCAGCCAGATCGTCGAGGGCGTCAAGCGGGTGCTGGAGATCACCCCGCCCGAACTCGTGAGCGACATCCTCGACCACGGCATCGTGATGACGGGCGGCGGCTCCCTGCTGCGCAACTTCGACGTGCTGATCCAGCAGGCGACGAACATCCCCGTGCGGGTGGCGGAAAACGCCGTCGAGGCCGTCGCCATCGGCACGGGCATGGCGCTGGAGATGATCCCGGTGCTCGGCGACAGCCTCGTGTCGAGCGACCACTACCTGCGCCGCTGACCCCGTGGGAGCCGCCGGGGGGCCGAGTGTGGCGCCCGGCCTCCCCCACGCCCCAAGGAGACCTGCTATGGAACCCCTCCTCATCCAAGACGTGCTACGCGTGCTGCCCCACCGCTTCCCCTTCGTGCTCGTGGACCGGGTGCTGAGCGCCGGGAACGGCGAGGTCCACGCCCTCAAGAACGTGACCGTCAACGAGCCCTTCTTTCCGGGGCACTTCCCGCAGGAACCCGTGATGCCGGGCGTATTGATCGTGGAGGCGCTGGCCCAGGCGAGCATGTTCTGCCTGCACGGTGAGCTGGAGCCGGGCACCGTCGGCTACCTCGCCGGGGTGGAGGGGGCACGCTTCAAGCGCAAGGTGATTCCGGGCGACCAGCTCCACCTCCACGCCAAACTCGACTTCCTGCGCCGGGGCCTGGGCAAGACGACCTGCCGGGCCGAGGTGGACGGACAGGTGGCGGCGGAGGCGACGATTCTCTTCGCGGTAGGGAAAGGGTAAGTGGGAAGTGGTCCGTGGTGAGTGGTGGGCGGCGACCCATGCCTGAAGATCTGCTCTTCGGGACCTGGGGGTGGTCGGGAGAGGGCGGTCGGCCCTTCTCCACTGACCACTCACCACTTCCCACTCCCCGCCCCGAAGGGGCCAAGTGACCCGCCTCACCCGCTACGTCACCCGCGAGCTCTTGCCGCCGCTGCTGGCCGGGACGCTGCTCTTTACGGCGATCCTGAGCTTCGGGTACTTCTTCATCAGCAGCCAGTGGCTCCAGGGGGTGCCCGTGGGATTGATCGGGCAGTGGATCGGGTATCAGGTGCCGGACACGCTGGTCAAGATTTTCCCGATGGCGGTCGTGCTGATGACGGTGGTGGCCTTCGGGCGCCTCGCCACCGAGCGCGAACTCGTGGCGGTGCAGTCGGGCGGGATCGGGCTGGGGCGGATCGCGCGGCCCGTGGCGGTCGTCGCGGGGATCGTCACCCTGATTGCCGTGTGGCTGAGCCTGTGGGTGGCGCCCCGCGCGAACGTGGAGACGCGCGGCCTGTACTGGGACGTGCTGACGGGCGCGGGGCTGGGGCGGCTCGCCGGGCAGACGCTCGACCTGCGGGGCGGGCTCACCCTCTCTCTTGCCGGGTACGACCACCGCACGCGGCAGATGAGCGGGGTGCGGGTCGAGCGC
Source organism: Deinococcus planocerae (assembly GCF_002869765.1). Taxonomy (NCBI): domain Bacteria; kingdom Thermotogati; phylum Deinococcota; class Deinococci; order Deinococcales; family Deinococcaceae; genus Deinococcus; species Deinococcus planocerae. The sequence continues at coordinate 8,731 of NZ_PNOR01000015.1, forward strand.
TGGCAGCCGGGCGACATCCGGCGCGGCACGGTGATCTTCGCGGACGCGGGCACCTTCGAGGGCAACGTCCTGAGCCTGACGGGGTATCAGGTCTTTTCCGTGAACTATGGGGCGGTGGCGAATCTCGCGCGGGTGCCCGAAGGCGACCCGGCGGCCTTCCGCGCGGCAGTGCAGGAGGTCTTCCCGAACGTGATCCTGCCCGAGCGGGCGACGGACACCCTCACGCTCGACACCGGGCTCTCGCGGCAGGAGACCTTCGCCGAGTACGCGGACGCCATCGGGGCGGACTCGCAGGGGTGGGATGAACTGACCACGGCGCTCACGGCCCCCGGCGTGCCCGAGGGCGAGCGGCAGGACGCGCGGCTGGGCCTCAACCGCAAGCTGGCGCTGCCCTTCGGGAACCTCGTGCTCGCGCTCGCCGCCCTGCCCTTCGCGCTGCGCTACGGGCGGACGCTGGGCGTTTCGCTGGGGATCGCCCTGATGATCGCGGTCGCGTATTACCTGCTGTTCTTCGTGGGGCTGACGGTGGCGGGCAACCTGCCGGGGCTGCCCGAGGTCGGGGTGTGGCTGGCGAACGTGGTCTTCGCGGGGATGGGCCTATGGCTGCTGAGGCGCGCGTGAAACAGAGTTCGCAGGAGGCGGTGCGCGGGACGCAGGAACAACCACCGCGCACCGCACACCGCCTCCTGCCTCCCTCCACCGAATTGCGCGCCCTGATCCTCTCCGCCTCGTTCGGCAGCGGACACCATCAGGCAAACGACGCGCTCGACCGGGCGCTGCGGGCAGCGGGGGTGAGCCTGGAGGCGCGGCACGCGGACTTCATCGCGTACCTCACGCCGCTGGAGCGGGCGGTCACGGCGGGCACCTACGCGGCGTGGCTGCGCTACGCGCCGGGGATGTACCGGGCCTTTTACGAGTGGACCGACCGCGAGACCGAGCCCCGGGCGCTGACGGGCACCTTCGGCTGGCTGGGCCTGCGCGGGATGCTGCGCGACGTGCGCGAGGTGCGCCCCGAGGTGGTCGTGAGCAGCTACCCGACCCCCGTGGCGCTGGCCCACACCGCCCGCACGCGGTTGGGCGAGGACTTCCTCAACGCCCTCGTCGTCACCGACTACCGCATCCACCACCACTGGGCGCGGCCCGAGGCCGAACTCCTGATGGTGCCCACCGAGGAGGCCCGCGAGCAGATGGGGCGCTGGCGCATCCCGCAGGCGGATGTCATCGTCACCGGCATCCCCATCTCGCCGAGGTTCCGCGAGCTGATCGGAGTGGACAAGGCGGCCCTGCGCGAGCGGCACGGGCTCACGGCGGACGAGCCCCTGATCCTCGTGTCGGGGGGCGGCACGGGCACCTACCGGGCCCTGGGGCGGGTGCTGGCCGAGTTGGCGAACCTGGGGCGACGGGTGCAGGTGCTCGTGCTCGCGGGGGCGCGGGGGCGGGGCATCCAGCGGACGGGAGGGGCGACCCTCCACGCGCTCGGCTTCACGCGGGATTTCCCCGAACTCCTCGCCGCCTCCGACCTCGTGGTGGGGAAGGCGGGGGGGCTGACGGTCGCGGAGGCCACCACCCTCGGGGTGCCGCTCGTCATCCACGACCCCATCCCGGGGCAAGAGGAGCACAACGCGGATTATCTCGTCCGGCACGGGGCGGCGCTGTGGGCGAGAGACGTGGCGAAGGTCCGGCCCGCCATCCTGCGCGCCCTCGACCCGGACGAACACGCCCGCCTGAGCGCGGGCGCGACTGCCGTCAGCGTGCCCGACGCCGCCGACCGGGTGGCCTGCGCCCTGCTGCGGAAACTGGGGCGGGCATGAGGCGGCGGGGCTGGCTGGGGCTGGGGGCGCTCGCTCTGCTGGGCTCCGTAGGTCTCCCCTACCTCCTCGTGCAGCGGCTGAACCTGGGCCTGATCCGCGAGGGACGGCAGGAGAAACGGGCGCTCGCCCTCACCTTCGACGACGGGCCCGACCCCGCCACCACGCCCGCCGTACTGGACGCGCTGCGGGGGGCGGGTGCGCGGGCCACCTTCTTCGTGATCGCCCCCCGCGCGGAGGCACACCCGGAGCTGATCGCCCGGACCCTCGCCGAGGGGCACGAGGTCGAGCCCCACGCGGCGCGGCACGTCCACGCCTGGGTGCGGACACCGTGGGAAGCCTTCCTTGATCCGGTGCGGGCGGCGCGGCGGGTGGGGGCCCTGACCCGACGATCCGCCCGGCTGCACCGCCCCCCTCACGGCGCGTACACCCTCGCCACCGTGCTGGGGCAGCGCGCGGCGGGGGTGACGGGCGCCCACTGGACGGTCGAGGGGCGTGACTGGCACCCGCAGTCCACGCCGGAAAGCGTGCGGAGGCGGGTGGGAGCCCTGGCCCACCCCGGCGCGGTCGTCGTCCTGCACGACGCGGGGCCGGGGGCGCGCAACACGGTGCCCGACCTCCCCGGTCTCCTCGCCGACCTGCGGGGGCGGGGGTACGCCCTGGTGCCGCTCGGGGAGTTGGACGGGGCCGCGCCGCTGACCCTCCGGAACCTGCCCCGCCGCCTGCTGGGGGGCCTCGACCGGCGGGGGGACCGGGCGGGCGGGGTCGAGCCTGCCGGGGGACGGGCGGACAACCTCTTCCGGCTCGGGGCCGTGCGCTTCGCGCTGGAGGGCGTCACGCTGGCGGACGGGACTCCCGTGCCCCGGGGCACCCCTGCCGCCGAACTCCACCTCAACAGCCCGCTCCTCGTGGACATCGGCCTGCGCCGGGGCCTGCGCCTCGCTCCCGGGGACTTCCGGGACCTCGCCCGCGACCTTCAGGCGAGGCCGGAACTCCGGGACGCGCGGGTGATCTTCGGCATCAGCACCTTCGCGCCGCTGCTCGCCCTGCTGGGCTTCGAGAGCCACCCCCTCCCCCCCGCCGCCCTGCGCCGATTGCGCCCCTGGTCGGCCCTGGTGCGCCGCGCCTACGGGACGGAGGGCCCCATGCCCGAAGTCAGGCTGAGCGTGGTGAGTCGGGAGGCGTTTCTGGAGCGGTACGGCGAGACGGTGAGTGGTCAGTAGTCCGTGGGAAGTGGAAAAGATCGAGTCCACTCACCACTGACCACTCTCCACTACCCTCTTCCCCGTGAACTACGACGACTTCGCCGACCTCTACGACCACCAGTACGACATCTACCGCGACGACCTGCACTTCTACGCGGGGGTCGCCGAGCGCGTCGGCGGGCCGGTGCTGGAGGTGGGGGCTGGAACGGGGCGGGTGACGGCCTTCCTCGCGCGGCGCGGGGTGCGGGTCGTGGGCCTGGAACCGAGCGCGCGGATGATCGAGCGCGGACGTGCCCGGGCGGCGGAGGGCGGGCTGAGTCTGGACTTTGTGCAGGGAGAAGCGGGCAGCTTCACGCTGGAGGAACGTTTTCCCCTCGTCATCGCCCCCTTCAACTCCCTGATGCACCTGTACACGCCGAACGAGCAACTCGCCGCGCTGGAGAACCTGCGGGCGCACCTCCTTCCCGGCGGCGCCTTCGTGTTCGACCTGTACGTGCCCCGCTTCGGCGAGACGAACACCGTCCGGCACGAGGGCGAGACCTTCCACGGCCCGGACGGCTCGCGCACGGATGTCTTCCTCGTGCAGCGTCACGACCGGCCCCGCCAGCACATCACCACCGAGTATTTCGCGGACACGACCGGGCCCGAGGGTCAGCTCAGGCGGCGGCACTACACGCTGACCCAGCGGTACTACACCCGCTACGAGGTCGAGTGGCTGCTCCGGCACGCGGGCTTCGAGCCGCCGCGCGTGTCGGGCTCTTTTCAAGGCGGGCCGCTGGAGGAGGGAAGCGAGGTGATGGTGTTCCAGACGCGGCGGGGGGAGGAGAAGGGGGCTGGCTAGCCGACCGGAGCCGTCCCGTCACGTCTGGCCTAGACTCCATCATGCTCGATCCCCACCAGTACGGCGCTTTCCTTGCGGCGGCCCTGATTCTCGCGGTGCTTCCCGGTCCCGGGCTGCTCTACGTTCTGGCCCGCAGTCTGGGAGGAGGACGGCGCGACGGGGTACAGAGTTCTTTCGGCACCTTCTTCGGTGGCATGTTCCACGTGTTCGCCTCCGCCGCCGGGCTCTCCGCCCTTATCCTCGCCTCGTCGCTCGCCTTCAGCGTCGTGAAGTACGCGGGGGCGGCCTACCTGATCTATCTGGGCGTGCGGACGCTGCTCTCCAAGGAACAGCTCCACTTCGATGTGGAGGGTGCGCGTCGGCAAAATCACGCCTTCCGGCAGGGCATCGTCACCGAACTGCTCAACCCGAAGACCGCGCTCTTCTTCCTGGCCTTCATCCCGCAGTTCGTGAACCCGGAGGCAGGCGGCGTGTTCTGGCAGTTCGTGCTCCTCGGGACGACCTCGGTCGTGCTCAACACGCTCGCCGACCTCGTGGTCGCCGCGTTCGCCGGGCCGCTCGGGTCGCGCCTGCGGCTCAATGCGCGCTTTCAACGCGGCCAGAAGGTCGCCTCGGGCGGCGCGATGATCGCCCTCGGCACCTACGCGGCGGTCGACCGCTGAGTGGGCCGCCCCCATCCCCGCCTACCTCCCCAGCTTCCGCATCCCCCGCCGCATCCCGTGGTCGGGCCGCACCCCGTCGGCAATCAGGTGGAGCCACTGGCTGAGGTAGTAGCCGAGCAGGATGGGCACGAGGAACTTGAGGCTGACCGGCTCGGGAATGCCCGGCAGGGGCAGGTCCGGCACGAAGGTCCGCAGCAGCCCGACGACGAGGGCGACGATCACGGCGACGTAGGCGAGGCGGGTGAGCGGCCCGACCACCCAGGTGTGCGAGAGGCCCCGGTGGCTGAAGATCATGCCGTAGGGCACCCAGAGGATGCCGAGCAGGCCCCAGTGGCGCTTGCTGTCCACCCGCCCCTCGGCGAGGTCGAGGTCGGGCGAGAGGAGGAAGGTGCCCGCCGCGAAGCCCAGGGTGAAGTTCAGCGCCTGCACGGGCGTGACGGTGACGAGCCCCGCTCGGGAGGCGAGCAGGACCCCCGCGGCAAGGACGCTGTAGGCGGCGATGTTGATGAGATTGTGGACACGTCCGCTGGGCACGCCCCCATTGTGGGGGCCCGGCCCGTCTTCACATACCGCCCGCCCGGCTGCGGCATCCTGAGCACGCATGAAACGTCTCCTCGGCCTCGTCACCGCCACCCTCCTGCTGTCCGCGTGCGCCCAGACGCCCACCAGCGTTCCCCCGCGAACGGTCGACCTCGGCACGCGGCTGAGCGTCCCGGCGGTCCGGGGCTTCGCGGGCCGGTGGACCGTGGAGGAGGTCCCCGCCTGGCTCACCGTCTCACCCCTGAAGGGCACGGGCGACGTGCGGCTGACCGTGACGGCGGACCGGGCGCGGGCGACCCCGGCGGCGGCGGACCAGCCGAAACTGAGCGGCCAGATCACGGTCACGTGGCAGCACGGCGAGGAGAGCGGGCGCACGACGTGGACGGTCACCGCCGACCAGTACACCCTGACCGGGCGGGTGGTGGACGCGGCGCGGATTCAGGGGGCGGACGTGGGGACGCGGGCGGCCAAGACCTCCGCCCCGACCACGGAGGCACGCGGCGTCATCGTCAAGTACCGCTCGGCGGCGGCGCAGTCGGTCGCGCTCGGGCGGAGCGGGGGGGTGGGCCTGAGCGAGGCGGCGCGGGAGCGCACGCGGAGCACCCTGGCGCGGCTGAACGTGCCGCCCTCCTCCCGGCGGGACCTCGGCGGGCGGGCGGTGCGGCTGGAGACGCGGGACGTGGAGGGGGCCTTGCGGGCGCTGCGGGCCGACCCCAACGTCGAGTACGCCGTGCCCAACGCCGTGCTGCGGGCGCAGGCCGTCGCCGCCCCGGTCGTGCCGACGGACGAGTACGCGGGGTTGCAGTGGGCCTACCGCCTGCTCGGCTACGGGAGCGTGTGGCGCGACATGGAGGGGGGCGCGTACACCCGGCCCGTCACGGTCGCCGTGGTGGACTCCGGCGTGCGCTACGACCATCCCGACCTGGAGGGGCAACTGTACGGGCCGGGGGACGGGGCGCTCGACGTGCTCGGCTTCCGGGCGGCGGCCCCGGACAGCGCGGGTTACGACAACGGCGACGGGGACGGCCCCGACCCCGACCCCACCGACCCGGACACGCCGGGCCGCACCCTGGGGAGCCACGGCACCCACGTCAGCGGCATCATCGCGGCCCGCTGGGGCGAAATCCGGCAGGCCTGCCCGGAGTGCAGCGCGAGCGGCGTGGTGGGGGCGTCGTACCGCGCGCCCGTCAAGGTGCTTCCCGTGCGCGCCATCGACGCCTCGGGCGACGCCGAGATCGCGGACGTGGCCCTCGCCGTGCGCTACGCGGCGGGCCTGACGGTCACCCTGGACGGCCAGACGTACACCAACCCCCACCCGGCGGGGGTGGTCAACCTCAGCCTCGGGGGTGAGGTGAACGCCGAGGCGGCCCAGCCCCTGTGCGACGCCGTGGCCGACGCGGCGCGGGCGGGGGCCCTCGTGGTCGCGGCGGCGGGGAACGGGTACGGGACGGCGCCCTACTACCCCGCCGCGTGCGAGGGGGCGGTGGCGGTCGCCAGCGTGACCCTCTCGGGGGCGAGCGCTCCGGAGCGGGCGTCTTACAGTAGCGCCTACCCGCAGGTCGCCCTCGCGGCGCCGGGGGGGGTGGACCCGCAAGGCGCCACCTTCTTCGGCGGCGGCACCCTGAACGGCCAGCCCTTCCCCGACCTGATCTTCTCGACGGAGTGGGACTACGTGGGGGACGGGCCCGTCTACCTCGCCGAGTCGGGCACGAGCCAGGCCGCCCCGCAGGTGGCCGCCCTCGCCGCGCTGCTGCTGAGCAAGGGCGTGACCACGGGCCGCGCGGACACCCTCGCCCGGCTGGCAGCGACCGCCACCGACCTGGGCGCCCCGGGCCGGGACGATCAGTTCGGCTTCGGGATGATCAACGCGGCGGCGGCCCTGGGCGCCCCGGCGGTGAGCGACACCCTCGGGGTGCGGGTGCAGGACGCGCGGGGAAACGCCTTCCAGCCCGCCCTCGACGCCCTGGGCCGCTTCAACGCGTTCCTGCCGGACGGCACCTTCCGGGTGGTCGGCGGGCGTGACCGGGACGGCAACGGCGTGTACGGGGAGACGCACGAGCCGCGCGCCGAGCGTGAGGCGACCCTGGGCCCGACGCGGACGAGCGCGGCGGTCGGCGACCTCAGCCCGCAGCCCTGAGGGGCCGGGAGGCTGCGCCTTGACACCGTTCGGGGGGGCCCCTACCCTGAACCCACGCTGGCCCTTTATCCGCCCCTCACGTCCGAGCGTCTCCCACCACCGGTGGTTCGGCGCGGACGGGAGGCGGCCCCCGGAGGCTTCATGAAGAAAGTGCTTCTGACCGCCCTGCTCGCCGCCCTGCCCAGCGCGGGCGCGGCGACCCTCGTCTTCGGCGCGAACGGCGATCCCGTCAGCCTGGAGCCGGGGAACATCACCGACGGCATCTCCATCCTGGTGCAGCGCCAGATCTACGACACGCTGGTGGACTTCAAGGACGGCACGACCGACCTGACCCCCGGGCTGGCGACGAGCTGGAAGAGCAACGCGAACGCCACCCAGTGGACCTTCACCCTGCGGCAGAACGTGAGGTTCCACGACGGCACGCCGATGAACGCGGACGCGGTGGTCTTCAACGTGAGCCGCTGGTGGGACCCCAAGCACCCCTACGGCTTCCGCGACCAGGGCCGCACCTTCGAGATCGTGGGCCAGCTCCTGGGCGGCTACAGGGGCGACGCGACCGCCGTCATCAAGAACATCGTGAAGGTCAACGACAACACGGTGCGCTTCGACCTGAATCAGCCCTCCAGCGTGTTTCCCAACGTGATCGCCGCCGGGTACTTCGGCATCGCCAGCCCCACCGCGATCCGCCAGCAGGGGGCGAGGTACGGCACGCCCGCGAGCAAGCCCGTGGGCACGGGCCCCTTCATCTTCCAGGCGTGGCGCACGGGCGACCGGGTGACCCTGACGCCCAACCGGGCGTACTGGGGCGAGAAGCCCAAGGTCGACGGGCTCGTCGTCCGGGCGATCAAGGACCCCTCGCAGCGGCTGAACGAACTCAAGGCCGGGACCATCGACTTCGCCAACGACCTGACGCCCGAGGCGCTCAGGAGCGTGCAGGCCGACCGCAACCTCGTGGCGGTCAAGCGCCCTTCTTTCAACGTGGGCTTCGTGAGCCTGAACAACCGCAACCAGTACCTGAAAAACGAGCGGGTGCGGCGGGCCGTCAGCATGGCGATCAACAAAGACGCCATCGTGGAGGCCTTCTGGCCGGGGCTGGGCATCAGCAACGCCTCGTTCGTGCCGCCCGTCCTTGCCTGGGCGAACTCGAAGAACGTGCCCGAGGACTACAAGTTCGATCCCCAGGCGGCCAAGCGGCTGCTCGCGGAGGCGGGCTACCCCAACGGCTTTTCCATCGACTTGTGGTACATGCCGGTCAGCCGCCCGTACTTCCCCTCGCCCAAGCCCATCGCCGAGGCCATCGCCGCCGACCTGAGCGCCATCGGCATCAAGGTGAACCTCAAGACCGAAGACTGGGCGAAGTACCTCGAAGACCGCAACAAGGAGCCGGGCTTCGACATGTACATGATCGGCTGGACCGGGGACTACGGCGACCCCGACAACTTCTACAGCGCGTACTACGGGGCGACCGCCTCGGACGACATCAACTGGAACCCGCCGCAGCTCCAGCGCCTGCTCGAACAGGGCCGCGCCGCCGTGTCGCAAGCGGACAAGGCCAAGATCTACGCGCAGATCCACGAGATCACCTACAACGCGAACTACCGCCTCCCGGTCGTTCACAGCCAGCCGCTCGCCGCCGCTCGCACCTACGTCAAGGGCTGGGTGCCCAGCCCGCTCGGCAGCGAGGCCTTCAACAAGATCAGCGTGGTCGGCAAGCGGTAAGCGCACCCGACGACGGGGCGCGCGGGGCGGGCAGCGAGAAGGGGGCCCGCCCCGCGCCCCTTCTCCGCACACAGAGGAGCGTTCCCCCTTGGGCAGTTACCTGATCCGCCGCGTGCTGCGGACCCTGCTGGTGATGGTCGGCATCAGCGTGGTCGTCTTCGCCTTCGTGCGCTCGATTCCCGGCGACCCCGCCACCGCCCTCCTCGGCGAGCGCGCCACCCCCCAGGCCAGCGCCGCCCTGCGCGAGCAGCTCGGGCTCAACAAGCCGTGGTTCATCAACTACCGCGACCCCGCCAATCTCCTCGACGCCCAGTTCCCGAAGTACGTCGGCCAACTCGTGCAGGGCAACCTCGGCAGCGGCATCAAGAGCAACATCCCGGTGCGCGACGAACTTGCCGCCCGCTTTCCCGCCACCGCCGAACTCGCCGTTGCCGCCCTGCTCTTCGCCCTCCTGATCGGCCTCCCTGCCGGAATCGTCGCGGCCCTGCGGCGCAACAGCGTGTGGGACAACCTCGCCACCACAATCAGCCTCGTCGGGGTCAGTATGCCGATCTTCTGGCTGGGGCTGCTCCTCGCTTACTTCTTCGGGGTGAGGCTGGGCTGGCTGCCCCCCAGCGCCCGGCTGGGCAACGACACGGTGCTGGAGCCCATCACCGGCTTCTATGTCCTCGACGCCCTCTTGAGAGGCCAGCCCGCCGCCGCGTGGGACGCCGTCCGGCACCTGATCCTGCCCGCCATCGCGCTGGGCTCGATTCCGCTCGCCATCATCGCGCGGATCACCCGCTCCAGCCTGCTGGAGGTGCTCGGGCAAGATTACGTGCGCACCGCCCGCGCCAAGGGCCTCGCCGGGCGCACCGTGACCCTCAAGCACGCCCTGAGAAACGCCCTGCTGCCGGTCGTCACCGTGATCGGTCTCCAGGCGGGGGCGCTTCTCGGCGGGGCGGTGCTCACCGAGACGATCTTCTCGTGGCCGGGGCTGGGCTCGTGGGTGTACGACGCGATCAGCCAGCGCGACTACCCGGTGATCCAGGGCGGGGTGATCTTCGCCGCCCTCGTGGTGAGCGTGGTGAACCTGATCGTGGACCTGAGCTACGCGGCGCTGGACCCCAGGATTCAATACAGGTGAGTGGGGAGTGGGGAGTGGTCAGTGGAGGCCAAAGCTTTCGCTTCCGCTCACGCCCATCTTTTCCCACTCACCACTGACCACTGACTACTCACCGAGGTGTTCATGACCACCCTCTCCCCTCCCAGGTCGGCCCGCAAGCGTCAGCCCAGCATCTTCTGGCGGCGCTTCCGGCGCTCCACGCCCGGCAAGGTCGGCGCGGTGATCGTCGCCCTCTTCGCGCTGCTGGCGCTGCTCGCGCCGATCATCGACCCCTACGACCCCACCACCGACCGCAACTACCGACTTAACCTCAAACCACCGAGCGTCGCGGCGCTGTGGAACCCCGAGGTCGCCGAGGAATACCGCGACCCGGCCACGGGCACCGTGAACGCCTGGGCCGCCCCCTTCGGCACGGACAACCTGGGGCGCAGCGTCGCCACGCGGGTGCTGCACGGGGCGCAGCTCAGCCTCAAGGTCGGCGTGGTGAGCACGGTGCTCGCCCTGATCGTGGGCACGCTGCTGGGGGTGCTCGCCGGGTACTTCGGCGGGTGGTTCGACTCGGTGGTCGGGTACCTGTCGGACGTGATGCTGGCCTTCCCGAGCATCCTGCTCGCCATCGGCTTCGCCAGTATCTTTTCCAGCGACAACCCGCCGCTCCTGATCGGGGCGCTCGACCGCCTCTTCGCGCTGAACAGCCCGCAGCTCGTGACCGCGATGCTGGCGGTCTCCCTGGTGCAGGTCCCGGTGTACATCCGTCTGGCGCGCGCGGTCGTGCTCAGCGTGCGCGAGCGCGAGTTCGTGCAGGCGGCGGGGGCGCTGGGGGCCACCCAGGGGCGGATGATCTTCCGGCACGTGCTGCCCAACAGCCTCTCGCCCTTGATCGTGCAGGGAGCCCTGAGCATCGCTACCGCCACCATCGAGGTCGCCGCGCTGGGCTTCCTGGGCATCGGCGCGCAGCCGCCCCTGCCCGAGTGGGGCACCATGATCAGCGACTCGCGGCAGTACTACATCGACGCGCCGTGGACGATGGTCTTCCCGGGCCTCGCCATCTTCCTGACCGTGCTGGGTTTCAACCTGCTCGGCGACGGCTTACGGGACGTGCTGGACCCACGCAGCACCCAGTAAGGGGCAGAAGGCAGAAGGCAGAAGGCAGGGGGCAGAAGGCGAGAGAGGGGCCTTCTGCCCTCTGCTTTCTGCCTTCCGCCGCCTCAAACCAGCGCGCCCGCCAACTCCGTCAGGTCCTCCGGGCGGTAGCGCTGCCCGGTCGCGTGCAGCAGTTGGCGGGAGAGGCGCAGGGCGGGCAGGAGGCTGAGGTCGAGGGTCGCCGCGCCGCTCGCCCCGGAGTTTGCGCGCCCGGTGAGGTCGGCGAGGGTGTGGTAGGGCTGGAGGAGGCCGGGGGGGAGGGTCCCGCCCGTGAGGACGATCAGGTCGGCCCGCTCGGCGAGGGAGGCCAGGGCGGGGTCGAAGCGGCTGACGGGAAAGGCGCGGACCCCGGCGGGGAGGTCGCGCACGAAGCGCTCGGCGTCGGGCACGCTGTCGGCGGCGATGCCGACGGTGGTAAAGCCCAGCCGCACGAGGGGCAGGGCGCGGGCGAGTTCGCCCCCCGAGCCCAGCAGCAAGGCGCCCGCCCCGCGCGCCGCGTAGCCGCTGGCCTCCACCGCGTCGGTGAGGGCGTCGGCGAGGGCGTAGGTGCCCTGGGCGCCCCCGGCGGTGAAGGCGACGGCATCCACCCGGCCCACCCGGCGGGCGCTGGCGTCGGGGTCGGCGGCCCCGGCTGCCATCCCCTCCCGCGACTCGTGCACGAGGGCCCCTGAAAAGCGCAGGGTGCGGCACGCCTGCATCACCGCGCCGAGGTTCTCGTCGGGTACCCCCACGACGATCAGCCCCGCCGTGCGCAGGGCGCGGGCGGCAGCCGGGGAATAACCGATCAGGGCGAGCGGCGCTTCTGGAGGGGTGGACATCGCCCCAGAGTGTACCGCGGGTCACGAAAGGCGAGGACCGCCCGGGGCGTGGGCGGTCCTCGCCTTTCGTGACCCGCGGTGTCAGTTGGTCTTGTTGCCAGAGTTCTGCGCGGGCGTCGAGGGCCCGCCCGCGGCGGCGGACCCGGCGGCGGGCGAGCCGCCCCAGGTCGCGCCCGTGGTGCCCGCCTGGGTTCCGCCCGCGGCGGCGGGAGCGGGGGCCGGGGCGGGGTCCTCGATGCGTTCGAGCCACATGGTGCCCACGAGGTTGCGGGCGTTGCGGCCCGCGCGGTGCAGGCTCTCGGCGGCCTCGGGGTTCACGCGCCCCACGGCGTCGAGGATGGCCTGCCGGGCGGCGGGCACGCGGGCGAGCACGACCGCGCCCGTGCCCAGCAGCAGCAGGCCGACGAGGCCCCCACTCCCGCCGCCCCGCGCCCCGGACTTGGCGGCGCGTCCTTTCTGCTGGCTCAGGCGGGCGAGTTCCTTCCTCGTCGCCTTGGGCAAGGGCCCGACCTGCCGCCGGACCTCGCGCTCGATTTCGTCGGCGCTCCAGCTCCGCTCCATGGCCCGCAGCTCTTTTTCGGCGTCCATGCGGGCGGCCCTGAGCGCCTGCTCGGCCTGACGCAGGGCCGTCTCGGCGGAGACCACCGCCGCCCCGGCGTTCCGGGCGCCCTCGGCCTTGTGGGCGCGCGCCTCCTGTTTGACCTGTGCCGCCGCACCCCCAAGCAGGTGCTCGCCCTGACGGCGGCGAGCCTCGGCCATACGGGCCGCCTTGTCAGCCGCGCGGGCCGCCTGGGCCCGCTTCACCCGCACCTCACGCCTCACCTGCCGCCCGGTGCCCTTCAAGGCCCGCCCGGCGTCCTCGGCGAGGTCTTCCACCGTCTCGCCAAGCGCCTCCACGCCGCGCTTGACGCCCCGGTGCACGTCGTGGGCGACCCCGGCGGCCTTGACCACCCCGGCACCCGCCGCCGCCGTGACCGTCCCCGCGGCGGCCTGCGCCATCTCCCCGGCGCGGTCGAGCACCGACTCGGCCCGGTCCGCCGCTTCCTCGCGCACGGTGTCCACGGCCCGCGCCGTCTTCCGCGCTACCCCGTGCGCCGTGTGTCCGGCCTCGGCGGCGGCCTTGAGTTTCGCCCCGCGCGCCGTCCCGCCCAGCGCCTCCTGGAGGTCGTGGCGCAAACGCTCGGGCGCGTTCTCGGGCCGGGGCCGGGTGTTCGCGTTCAGGCCGAGGGCGCCCAGGCCGCCGAGCAGCGTCCGGCGGCCCGTCCCCTTCTCCGGGTTGAGCTTGTCCATGTCCCTACTCCTTTCACGTTCCGCTGCCCCCTCCGGGGGAAGAGCGAAAGACCATGCGGCCCCCATTCTGGAAGCCCCCGCCCCCCGGAGTGTGGGCAGACCGTGACGTGGGTTTCATGTTCCCGGCGCCCCGTCCCCATCCGCGCGCCGCGCCCGCCTTGCGCACACCGTGACGCCTGTGCTCCTTTCCCCCACCCCGGACGCTCTACACTCGGGGGCGTGACCCGCAAGGCCCGCGCCCCCACCGCCCCCACCGCGCCGCCTTCGCCCGCGCCCGGCCCGGCCCCGGCGGGGCCCCTCCTGTCCCGGCTGGAGGTGCGCAACCTCGCCACCATCCGCGACCTCACGCTGGAGCTGCGGGGGGGCTTCAGCGCCTTTACCGGCGAGACGGGCGCGGGCAAGAGCATCATCGTAGACGCGCTCGGGCTGCTGCTGGGCTCGCGGGCGAATACCGACCTGATCCGCACCGGGGAAGACGGCCTGCTCGTCACCGGCTTTTGGGGCGGCGGCGAGGACGAATACAGCGCCAGCCGCCGGGTGACCACCCAGGGCCGCGGCACCGCCCGCCTCGACGGCGAGGTCGTCTCTGTGCGCGAGCTTCAGGAGTGGGCCGCCACCCGCCTCACGATCCACTGGCAGCACAGCGCCGTCAGCCTGCTCACCCCCGCCAACCAGCGCTCGCTCCTCGACCGGCAGGTCGGCGCGGAGGTCGCGGCCTACACGGCGGCCTACCGCGCGTGGGGCGAGGCGAGGGTGCGGCTGGAAAACCTGCGGGCGAACGAGCGCGAGCGGGCGCGGCAACTCGACCTCCTGACCTTCCAGGTGCGCGAGATCGAGGGGCTCGCTCCCCAGCCCGGTGAGGAGGAGCCCCTGGGCAACGAACTCACCCGCTTATCGAACCTGGAGACCATCGCGCAGGGGGCGGCGGGGGCGCTCGACCTCCTCTCCGACGGCGAGACGAACGCGGTGGGCATGATCGCCGAGGCGCTCAGGGCGCTCAACGCCGGGGCGAAGTACGACGAGACGAGCGCCCAGCTCCAGCGCGACCTGCGCGACGCCCTGGACGCCGTGCAGGCGGTGGTGGGCGAACTGCGCGACGTGGCCGAGGACAGCGCCCCCGACCCGGAGGAACTCGCGCGGGTGGAAGGGCGGCTCACCGCGCTCGGCAGGCTGCGCGCCAAGTACGGCCCGACCCTGGAGGACGTGCTCGCCTTCCACGCGTCCGCCGAGGCGGAACTCGCCGAACTCGACCGCGACGAGCGCGACGCGGACACCCTGGAGGCCGAGGTCGGGCGGCTGGAGCAGGGGGCGGTGCGGGCGGGCGAGGCGCTCGACGGGGCCCGCCGCCGCCTCGCCGGGCCGCTCGCTGCGGGGCTCGTCGGGGTGATCCGCGAGCTGGGGATGCCGCACGCGCGGCTGGAGTTCCGCCTGACGCCCCTGCCCCACCCCGGGCCCTCGGGATTGAGCGACGTGACGCTGCACTTCACGGCCAACCCCGGCGAGGACCTCGGGCCCTTGGCGGACGTGGCCTCGGGCGGTGAGCTGTCGCGCGTGATGCTGGCGATCAGCACGGTGCTCGGCGCGGAGACGCCCGCCGTCGTCTTCGACGAGGTGGACGCGGGGATCGGCGGGGCGGCGGCGCTCGCGGTCGCCGATCAGCTCGGGCGGCTGGCGGGCGAGCGGCAGGTTCTGGTGGTGACCCACCTCGCCCAGATCGCCGCCCGCGCCGACCACCACTACAAGGTCGAAAAACACGTCGAGGACGGGCGCACGGTGAGCCGGGTCCGGTTGCTGGGCGACGAGGAGCGGCTGGAGGAGATCGCGCGGATGCTCAGCGGCAACACCTCGGAGGCGGCGCTCTCGCACGCGCGGGAGCTCCTAAGCCGTGGGCGCGGGCGCGCGGCGGCGAACTGAGGGCGCGTGGAGACGTCAGCGTGGGCGTTTCCTGAAGGAGAGCTTCAGTCGGTCGTCAGGCTGCGTGCCTAAGCTGACCGCATGAAGACATCCCTGACCGCCGCGCTCCTGCTGGGCGCGGGCCTCCTTGCGGGCTGCTCGATGACCGGCCCCGGCAACCTGAGGGTCCACGAGGTGCTGCTCTACGGCGGCACCCAGGAGCGCATCGCCTGGGTCTACGGCGACCTGCGGGGCTCGGCCCAGAGCAGCGTGAAGCTCGGGAACACGGCGGCGGAACTGCGCGCCCAGGTGCCCGACCCCCTCGCCGTGGCGGGTACCCTCAGCGTCAACGGGAGGGCGACGTACCGGTTGCCGACCGCCGCCGTGACGCCGAAGCTGGCGGTCACGCGCGACACGCAGGGCCTGTTCAACGTGACCCTCAACGAGGCGTCGGGGACCGTGTACTTCACCGACGGGCGGGGCTGGAGCCGCCTGAGCGCTCCGGCGGGCCCGGGCCTGCGGGGCACCGCCGTCGCCGGGCTGCGCGGGGCGGGCAACCTCACCGACGCGGAGGCCGACGCCCTGAGCGCCGCGCTCGTGAGCCAGGGGCCGCTCGCGGTGGCCGTGCTGAACGAGGCGGGCGTGCCCGACGCGCCCCTGACGGTCGAGCCCACCCCCGCCGAGTACCGCCGCACGGCGCTGTACGTGCTCCCGAACGTGCGCACGGTCGCCCTGCCGGGGACGGCCACGGGCACCGTCACGATCACGCCGGGCACCCCCACGCCGGGAGCGGGCCAGCCCGGCGGCACCCAGACACAGGGCCAGGCCCAGGGGACGCGCGTGACCTTCACCGAACTCGCCAGCGGCACGAACGCCGCCGCCACCACCCCGGCGGTGCAGGTCGCCACCACCCAGAGCGCCCTGAGCGCCCTTTACAACCTCGCCTACGGGCGGCAGACGGGCGTGCCCGCCGCGCCGAGTCTGGGGGCGGGCGGCACGGCGGTCGGCGTCTTCCTGGGGCAGCGGCCCACCGGGGGCTACGGGGTGCGGGTCGTGGGCGCGAGCAGCCAGAACGGCGTCCTGACCCTCACCGCCGAGGTGCGCTCGCCGGGAGAGGGCAGCATCACCACCCAGGCGCTGACGAGCCCGTGGACCATCGTGCGCGTGCCCGGCACCTACCGCGAGGTCCGCGTCGTGGACGCCCAGGGCCGACCCCTGCCGGGCGCGGGCGGCGGGCAGATTCGCTGAGGTGAGGCTTCATCAGAAGGGGGGCACTCGGGGGACCGGGTGCCCCTCCTTTCTATGGGACGGCGGCGACGGGCACGGCGACACGCACCCCAAAGGGAGGGTTCCGACGTGGCGTGCGCGGGTGTTTCCGCCCGCGTGACAACACCAAGGTTGGCGTGGAACCGCTTCCTGAGCGAGGATTATTGTGTACTCTCCCACACCAACCCTTTCCGGAGGCAATCCCATGAGCCTGACCAGTTCCAATCCGCTCCAGTCGCTCGGTATTCGTCACGCCACGCTGCACCACAACCCCGGGGTGGACGAGCTGTACGAGGCCGCCCTGCGGCTGGGCGAGGGGCAGGTGGCGGCGGGCGGGCCCCTCGCCGTCCGCACCAACAAGACGGGCCGCAGCCCGAAAGACCGCTTCATCGTGGAAGACGACCTCACCCGCGGCGCGGTGTGGTGGGGCGGCTTCAACACGCCCGTGAGCCCGGAGGTCTTCGGCAACCTGCTGGGGAAGATGACCGCCTACGCCGAGGGCCGTGAACTCTTCGTGCAGGACGTGTACGCCGGAACCGACCCCGCGCACCGCCTCGCCGTGCGGGTGGTGACCGAGATGGCCTACCACTCGCTCTTCGTCCGCAACATGTTCGTGCGCCCCACCGACGCCGAGCGGGAGGGCTTCGAACCCGACTGGACGGTCCTGAACATCCCCTCGTTCAAGGCGGACCCGGAGCGCGACGGCGTGCGCAGCGAGACCTTCATCCTGGTGAATTTCAGCCGGAAGATGATCATCGCGGGAGGCACCCAGTACGCGGGAGAGAACAAGAAGGGCATCTTCGGGGTGCTGAACTTCCTGCTGCCGCAGCAGGGCGTGATGCCGATGCACTGCTCGGCCAACGTGGGCGCAGAAGGGGACGTGGCCCTCTTCTTCGGCCTGAGCGGCACGGGCAAGACGACGCTGAGCGCCGACCCCAGCCGCAAACTCATCGGCGACGACGAGCACGGCTGGACCGACACGGGCATTTTCAACTTCGAGGGCGGCTGCTACGCCAAGGTCATCCACCTGAGCCCCGAGGCCGAGCCTGCCATCCACCGCACCACCCAGACGTACGGCACGGTGCTGGAAAACGTCGTCCTGAGAGAAGACGGCACGCCCGACCTCGACGACGGGTCGCTGACCGAGAACACCCGCAGCGCCTATCCCATCGAGCAGATGGGCAACATCGTGGAGGGGGGGATGGCGGGCCACCCCAAGAACATCGTCTTCCTCACCGCCGACGCCTTCGGGGTGCTGCCGCCATTGAGCCGCCTGAGCCCCGAGCAGACGATGTACTTTTTTCTCAGCGGCTTCACGGCCAAGATTCCCGGCACCGAGGACGGCGTGACCGAGCCCAGCCCCACCTTCTCGACCTGTTTCGGGGCGCCCTTCATGCCCCGGCACCCCGGCGAGTACGCCCGGCTGCTGGCGACGAAGGTGCAGGAGAGCGGTGCCCGCGTGTGGCTGGTGAACACGGGCTGGACCGGCGGGCAGTACGGCCAGGGCAAGCGCATGAGCATCGCCCACACGAGACGGCTGATCAACGCCGCCCTCTCGGGCGAACTGGGCGACGTGAAGTTCATCCGCGAGCCCTTCTTCGATCTGGAGATTCCCACCGAGGTGCCCGGCGTGCCCAGCGAGGTCCTCAACCCGCGCGACGCCTGGGCCGACAAGGACGCCTACGACCGCACCGCCCGCAAGCTGGCGGGGATGTTCCGCGAGAATTTCAAGCGCTTCGAGGACGGGGTAGACCCCAAGGTCACGGCGAGTATGCCGGAGCACGGGAGGGGGTAAGAACCTTCAGGCTCTCTAACCGCCCCGGCTAAGGTTGGGGCGGTTTTTGCTGCGCGAGGAACACCCCTTCTACATCGGGCAAGACGGCTGATCGGTGCATACTTACAGTGATGAATGGCTCCGGCGCCCAACAAAGCCCTTCAGGGTTAGAGACTAAGGTTGCTCTCGAACTAAGCGCTTATTCAGAGAGAACCTCAATAGGATCGGGTTTCAGTGTGCAACCGTCCGCAGACCTCTGCTACTTGTTAGAGTTGTATATTCCGCGATTGCTCTCCCGCCATCATCCAGAGTGGGAAAGAAAAAGCTTGGACGGTATGTTTTTAGCCAGCGCCCAAAAGGTCGGTTTAAGAACTGCCGAGCTCGCTGGTATGTGCATCCTGATTAGTGATCAGACTGTGACACCCTTTTTTATTCGCTTGGCTCTCACTTCATCACACGGTTCAATAACGTCCTATCGGGTGCTTTTGGGTGAGCCAAGGGGCGGTCACCTTGGAATCTCTGGACCGCCTTTTAACTCCTCACATGCTCAATGGCTACTGCAAACTGTCGGCACACGCTTGAATAGGATTCGCTGGTCATACACGATAACCAGTGATGCAAGTTGAAGCGAAAAGGGTGTCACGACAAACGCCGTTCAGCCTACATCCCCCTCAATTCGCCGGTTCCACCTCCACTACCCTCCTCTCTCCGCTCAGGCTGATGCCCGCGCTGGCGGCGATCACGCAGAGCATCGCCAGCCATTGCAGCGGGGTCAGGCGCTCGCTCAGGAAGAGCAGGCCGCTCAGGGCAGCGAGGGCGGGCTCCAGGCTCATCAGCACGCCGAAGACGCGGGCGGGCAGGGCGCGCAGGGCCGCCATCTCCAGGCTGTAGGGCAGGGCGCTCGACAAGACGGCGACGGCCAGCCCCGCGAGGAGGGCAGCAGGGGCGAGCAGCCCGGTCCCCGCCTGAATCAGGCCGAAGGGCAGGGTCACGACCGCCGCGACGAGCATCCCCGCCACGACTCCGGTCACGCCCGGCACCCGCCTCCCGACCGCCCCGCCCGCCAGGATATACAGCGCCCAGAAGGCCCCGGCAGTCAGGGCCAGCGCCGCACCGAGCGGATCGAGGGTGCCGCCCTCTCCCCCGTGCGGCGCGATCAGGACGATGCCGAGCGCAGCGAGCGCCACCCAGGCCAGGTCCTGGGCCCGCCGCGACAGGGCGAGCGACAGCACCAGCGGCCCCACGAACTCCAGCGTGACGGCCAGCCCCAGCGGCAGCCGCGTCAGCGAGAGGTAGAAGGTCAGGTTCATCAGCCCGAGGGCGGCGCCGTAGGGGATGACGGCCCGCCACGCTGCCGGGGACAGGGCGCGCAGGTTAGGGCGGAAGATGAGGCTCAGGAGGGCGGCGGCCAGGGTCACGCGGAGGGCCGTCGTCCCCGCCGCGCCAAGGGTGGGAAAGAGCGTCTTGGCGAAAGCCGCGCCGCCCTGGATGCTCAGCATGGAGAAGAGCAGCGCCGGGATGGGGGGCAGCGAGGGGGGCAGGGCGCGGCGCACGCGTGGCATTATGGCGCCCAAGGCAAGACCGCCCCCGCCTTTGTCTCGGCGGGAGCGGTCCGGCGGGGGCTAGCGGCTGAGCGCGGAGAGCTGCCCGCTCACGCCCACTTGATCAGCCCGGCCTCCAGCGGGTTGCTCAGGCCCTCGATCTCGGGGACCATGCGGACGCCGACGGAGTACAGGCCGCTGTCGTCGAGGGGCACCTGGGCGCTGAACTTGCCGTCGCCGTCGTGGGTCAGGGGCACGCGGGTGACCTGTTCGCCGCGCTTGAGGACGGCCTCGACCTGGAGTTCTTCCGGGCGGATTCCGGCGGGGTTGACGCTCGCGCGGACCTCGACGCGCTCGCCGGGCCGGGCGGTGGTGGGGAGGTTCGCCGTGGCGTGCAGGGTCGTGTACGGCCACTGCTGGCGCACCCAGGTCTTCCACGAGGCGATCTCGCGCGCCCGCCTGCCCCCGTCGGCGCTCACCTCCGCGCCCCGCGCCGTGAGGGGCAGATAGTATTTCTGCACGTAGTCGATGACCTGCCGCTGCATCGAAAAGCGCGGGCTCACCGTCCGGATGGCGCGGCGCACCGTCTTCGCCCAGCCGCTGCGCTGCCCGCCCGTGCCGTAGTACAGGGGCACGATCTCGGTCTCCAGCGTGCTGTAGAGGCTGTAGGCGTCGGCGTCGTCCTGGGCGTTCAGGTCACTGTACTCGCGCTCCTCTCCGATGGGCCAGCCGTTGGTGGTGTCATAGCCCTCCCGCCACCAGCCGTCGAGGATCGAGAAGTTGGGAGAGCCGTTGAAGCTCGCCTTCATGCCGCTCGTGCCGGAGGCCTCCAGCGGGCGGCGGGGGTTGTTCAGCCAGATGTCTACCCCCTGCACGAGCTGGCGGGCGACGCTCATGTCGTAGTTCTCCAGGATCACGATCTTGCCGCGGAACTCGGGCTCCTGGGACACGCGGTAGATCTCCTGGATGAACGCCTTGCCGGGGTTGTCCGCCGGGTGCGCCTTGCCCGCGAAGACGAACTGCACCGGGCGCTCGGGGTCGTTCACGATGCGGCTGAGCCGCGCCTTGTCGCGGAAGAGCAGGGTCGCGCGCTTGTAGGTGGCAAATCTGCGCGCGAAGCCGATGGTCAGGGCATTCTCCGAGAGCACCGTGTCGGTCGCGGCCACGTCGGCGGCGGAGGCCCCGTTGCGGATCATCTGGGCCTTGAGGCTGCGGCGCACGAAGGTGACCATCTCGCGCTTCATTTCGAGCTGCACGTCGGAGAGCTGGGTGTCCGACAGCTCCTCCACGGCCTCCCACATCGCCTCGTCCTCCAGCCGCTCGGTCCAGTCGGCGGGCAAGACGCTGCCCAGCAGCCCGCGCATGGGCTGGCTCGTGAAGGTGAGGTTGTGCGCCCCGTTCGTGACGTGGCCGATGGGCACCTCGCCCGCCTCGGCGCCCTCGTAGAGGAACTTCCACATGTCGCGGCTGACCTCGCCGTGGAGTTCGGAGACCCCGTTCGCCGCGCGGCTCATGTTGAGGGCGAAGACGGTCATGGAGAAGGTGGGCACCCAGTGGTTGTCCCAGAACTGCTCGTGGCGGGCGAGGGCATAGAGGTCGTCGCGGCTGACGCCCAGCAGGCCCGGCCACTTGCCGAGGTGGCGGTCCATCAGGTCGTAGGCGAAGGCGTCGTTCCCGGCGGCGACCGGCGTGTGGGTGGTAAAGAGGGTGCTGCTCGCCACCGCCTCCAGCGCGGTGCGGAAATCGAGGCCCGCCTCCACGAACTCGCGCATCCGCTCCAGGCCGAGCAGGGCGGCGTGGCCCTCGTTCATGTGGTACACGCCCGCGGGGACGTTCAGCAGCCTGAGCGCCCGGATGCCCGCCACCCCCAGCAGCACGTACTGCTGCACCCGCAGTTCCTGGTTGCCGCCGTACAGCCGCGCGGTGAGCTTGCGGTCGTCCTCGCTGTTCTCGGGCACGTTTGCGTCGAGGAGCAGCACCTTGATGCGCCCCACGGCGAGTTCCCACACCCGGATATGGACGGCACGGGCCCCGATCCGGACGGACACGCGCGCCTCCTGCCCGTCCGGGGTCAGCGCGGGCCGGATGGGCAGGGTGGTGAGGTCGAGTTCGTCGTACGCCTCCTGCTGCCAGCCGTCCTTGCCCAGCATCTGCCGGAAGTAGCCCTGGTGGAAGAGCATCCCCACCGCCGTGAAGGGCAGCCCCAGGTCGGAGGCACTCTTGCAGTGGTCGCCCGCCAGCACGCCGAGGCCACCGCTGTAGATCGGCAGCGACTCGTGGAAGCCGTACTCCATGCTGAAGTAGGCGACGGGCGCGAGGCCAGGGGCGTTCTGGCTCGCCCAGGTGTCTTGCTTCGTCATGTACGCGTCGAAGTCGGCGATCACCCGCTCGTAGCGCGCCAGATAGTCGGGGTTGGCGGCGGCGTGGGCCAGCCGCTCCTGCGGGACCTCGAGCAGCGTGCGAACCGGGTTGTGTTGGAAGCGCTCCCAAACCTCGGGGTCGAGGTCCTGGTAGAGCGACTGGGCGTGTGGGGTCCACGACCAGTACAGGTTGTAGGCGAGTTCCGACAACCGCCCGATTGAGCGGGGCAGTTGCGGCAGCACGGTGACCTTGCCGATGACGTTCATACCCGCTGAGACTACACCATCGCTTCCCGGGGGCAGCCTGCCGGAGAACAGCGATGCACACGTATAAAACGCGGCCTGTCTAGATGGAAACGGCGGGGGTGCGTCGCCCCCCGTCCCTTACCCTGAGGCCGTGAAGACGATCCAGGACGGGGCAAGCGACGACCCGCAGGCCCTGCTGCGCGCGGAGGGAGAACGGCTCGCCCGGCGCCTCACGCAGACGCTCGGCGGAGGGGCGGAGGACGTGGCCCGCGCGCACCTCCTCGGCCTGAGCCTCGCCGTGAACCTCGTGAACGCCTTCCTGCCCACGGTCGAGCAGGTTTCGCGCCACGCGGGGCGGCCCCTGCACGCGCACCTCACCACCGACGGGCGAGGGCGGGCGGTGGTGGAGACGGTGACCGCGGACGGGGAGAGGCACGCCCGGCTGCCCGTGGACGACCTGCTGGAGTCGGCGCTGTACGTGCGCGGACGGCTCCACCCCACCGTCCTCGCACACCTCTCGGAGGCGATGCGGGGCAGCGAGGGGCACGCGACCCGGGCGCTGGCCGCCTGCCTGAGAAGCGCTCCGGTCCTGGGAGCCCTGCGGCGGCACCTGACCGCGCTGCTGAAGAAGGGGCCCTGACTGACCCCTTCCTCTACCCCGGCTCGCGCAATCGGCGCAGCAGCCAGAAGCCGACCGCGTCGAGCGCGACGAGCAGCACGAGGGAATTCAGTGCGGGCCACCGCTCGCCGTGCCCGAATTCGAGCAGGATGCTGGCGACGCCGCCGAGGTTGAGGAACACGATCAAGACGGTGAGGAGGACGGGCAGCACCCCGGCTCACCCCTCCCGCAGCAGGGCGAGGAGTTCCCCGTGCACCCGCCCGTTCGTCGCCACGATCATGGGGGCGTAGGGGGTGGCCTCGCCGCCGCGGCCCGTGACCGTGCCCCCCGCCTCCTCCAGGATCAGGCTTCCGGCGGCGCTGTCCCAGGGCTTGAGGCCGAACTCCCAGTAGGCGTCGGTGCGCCCGCAGGCGACGTAACACAGGTCGAGCGCGGCGGCCCCCGGTCGGCGAACGGGCACCCCGAGCCGCAACAGCCGCGCGACGAGGGCGAGGTTCCCCTCCCCGCTCGCGTCGTAGGGAAAGCCGGTGGACACCAGGGCCGGGGTCGTCAGGGTGGGCGTCTCGCTCACGCGGATGGGCGAGCCGTTCAGGAAGGCGCCGCCCCCGCGCGTGGCGGTGAAGAGTTCGTCGCGGTTAGGATCGAAGACGACGCCGACCACCCGCTCGCCGCGTTCCTCCAGCCCGATGCTCACGCAGGAGAAGGGGAAGCCGTGCGCGTAGTTCACGGTGCCGTCGAGGGGATCGACCACCCAGCGGAAGGGGGCGTCCCCCACGCCGCCGCCCAGGCCCTCCTCCTCGCCCAGGACGGCGTGATCCGGGTACGTGCGGGCAATCACGTCGCGGATGGCGGCCTCGGAGAGCGCGTCCACCTCGGTCACGAGGTCGCTGTAGGTGGACTTGGAGCGGATGGTGAGGGCCTTTCCGGCGTGCGCGCGGTGGATGGCCCCGGCGGTGCGGGCCGCCTCCACGGCGACGGTCAGGGCGGCGGCGAGGTCGGTCATCCCGGCGAGTCTAGGCGATAATGGCGGGGTGCCGCGCCGCCTTTTCCTGCCTGCCCTGCTGCTTTCCCTCATCCTCGGCGGGTGTGCTCCCCCCGGGGGCGTGCGCGAGTTGAACTTCCGGGCGGGTCCCGCGGGCGGCGAGGTCAGCGCGGCGCGTCTGCTGACCGATCAGGTCGTGCCGGGAGACCGCCTGGTGACGGTGGCGCAGGCCCTCGACCGCGCGCCGGAGGGCAGCCTGATCGTGGTGTGCGGTCGGCGCTGGCGGGCGGCGAGCCCCTGGGGCGTGTGCCCGCACGTCTCGCGCAAGGTGGCGCCGGGGCTGCTCACCGAGGCGCCGGGCCTCTTCGCGGGGGGCCTGCTCAACGGCGGCCCGCAGACCGTCCCCCAGACCCGGCTCGCGTCGCGGGAGGTGGTGATCGTGCTCGACGTGGGGGTGCGCCCCGAGCAGATGCCGACCCTGCGCGCGGCGGTCGCCCGGCTGGACGGCCTCGCGTACCGGGTGGGCGGCGGGGACGACCCCGACCCGCGGGACGGGCTCGACTGCTCGACCTATCAGAACGCCCTCCAGCACGCGGTGGGCCTGCCGAACGTCATCCCGAAGCACGGGGCGTGGGATCTGTACCTGCCACAGGACGCGCTGACGGTCGCGGGGGTGCGGGTGCTGTGGGTGGGGGTGCGCGAGGAGAAAGCGGGAGGCGGGACCGGGTGAACAGGGGCGAGGGGAAGTGCGCCGCAGCCCACTCCCCCTCCCTACAACGTCAACCTCGCCTGTTGGACCTACTTCCCGCCTTTGCCCTTGCCGCCGTGCTCCTTGCCGGACTTCTCGGCCTTCTCGCCCTCATTCTCATGCTCGTCGTGGGTGCCCTTTCCCCCGCGCACCTGAGCCGTCTTCGCGTCGGCCTGGCGGTTGACGAGGGCGGACAGCGGCAGCGACACGGTCCGCCCGCCGGGTTGCGGCCACTCGAACTTGATCGCCCCGGGCTTCGACAGGTCGCGTGCCAGCGTGTAGGTCTGCGGCTCGCCCTGTCCCGCCGGGGGAACGACTTGCACGGCCCTCGCGTCCGCCAGGGTGGAGCCCTCCGTCAGCGCCACCGTCCCGTCGGGGTTGAGGGTGCCGATCACGCTGCCCTCCGCGTCCACGAGCTGCACCTGACCGCCCGCCGCCAGGAAGGTCTCCAGAGCCTCGGTCGAGTCGCGGCTGACCGACGCGGGCACCGTGCCGGGCAGGCTGACCGGGGTCGCCTGGGTCTGGGGTGAGGTCTGCGCGCCCGCCACGCCGAGCGTCAGGGCGGTGAGCCACATCATCGTGCGGTGTTTCAAGGTGTTCCTCCTGGGGTTGGATTCCTCCGGCCAATGTCGGTGCGGTCTCTGACCCCAGGCTGACGTCAGGCGCCTCCCCCGTTGGGGGAGAAAGGACCGACGAACAGGTTCACAGCGCGTCGTAGCGGGCACGCACCTCCGCCGCGGCACGGTCGGCTCCAGCTTTCTGAAAAGCCGCTTGCGCGCACTCGTACTCGGCCCGGGCCTCAATGGAGTCGCCCGTCTGCGCCGCGAGGTCGCC
This sequence comes from Deinococcus planocerae, assembly GCF_002869765.1. Taxonomy (NCBI): domain Bacteria; kingdom Thermotogati; phylum Deinococcota; class Deinococci; order Deinococcales; family Deinococcaceae; genus Deinococcus; species Deinococcus planocerae. Next base: position 34,262 of record NZ_PNOR01000015.1, read on the forward strand.
CAACGCCCGGTGGACGCAGGCGAGGGTCATGGGATCGTCGGCGGCCTGAGCATCGGTCATCGCGACAGTCAGAGCGGCCCGCGCGGCCTCGATCTCCCCGAGCGCGAGCCGGTTCACGCCCACCTCGTACCCGTTTACGGCCCGCTCAAAGGCGCGGTCACCGGGGAGGGCGTCGATCAGTGCGTGCTCCTCGGCAAACAGGAGCAGGGCGGCCCGGTGGTCTCCGGCGAGCCGCTCCACCATGCCCTGCTGATGGACGAAGATGTGCTCCTCAGGCTCACCCGCATGGGCGACGCGCAGCCTCGCGTACACCTCCCGCGCCTCGTCGAATAGGCCCTCGTGCGCGAGGATGTACCCCAGCGTATGCTGCCCGTCGCCGGAGGCGAGGAGCGTAGGGTCGGCCTCCAGCAGCGCCCGCGCCTCCCCGTACCGCTCCTCGCCCAGCGCCGCCCAGACCTGTTCCAGCATGGCCCGAGGATAGGCCCGCGCCGGGTGCTACGCTGCCCGCCGTGATCGACCGTTACCTGACCCCCGAGATGCGCGCCCTGTGGAGCGAGGCGAGCAAGTACCGCGCGTGGCTGCGGGTCGAACTCGCCGCCATGCAGGCCCAGGCCGCCCACGGCGAGGTGCCCCGGGGGGCCTTCGAGGCGCTGACGGCCCGCGCGGAAGCCGGTCCCCTCGACGACGCCTTCGCCGTGCGGGTGGCCGAGATCGAGGCGGTCACCCGGCACGACATCGTGGCCTTTACCCGGGCGCTCACCGAGCGGTACGGCAAGGAGGCCCGCTTTATCCACCACGGCCTGACGAGCACGGACGTGGTGGACACGGCGCAAAACCTGCTGCTGGACGAGGCGCTGGGGCTGATCGAGGCGGACGTGCGGGCGCTGCGGGACGTGTGCCGCGACCAGGCCGTCACCTATAAGCTCACGCCCACGGTGGGCCGCACCCACGGCATCCACGCCGAGCCCATGACCTTCGGGCTGAAGTTCCTGAACTGGATGGCGACCTTGGGCCGCGACCTGGAGCGGCTGGCGGCGGCGCGGAGGCGGGTGCAGGTCGTCATGCTCTCGGGCTCGGTGGGCACCTACGCGCACGTCTCCCCCCGCATCGAGGAGGAGGTCGCCGCCGCCTGGGGCTGGCAGGCGGCCCCCGTCACCAACCAAACGCTCGCGCGGGACCGGCACGCCGAAGTCTTGAGCGCCCTCGCCATCCTGGGCACCACCCTGGAGAAGATCGCGGTCGAGATTCGTCACCTCCAGCGCTCCGAGGTGCGCGAGGCGATGGAGCCCTTCGGCAAGGGGCAGACGGGCAGTTCCTCCATGCCGCACAAGAAAAACCCCATCCTGACCGAGAACGTGACCGGCCTCGCCCGGCTGCTGCGCGGCTACCTCGTCACCGGCCTGGAGGACGTCGCCCTCTGGCACGAGCGCGACATCAGCCACTCCAGCGCCGAGCGCGTCATCCTGCCCGACGCCACGAGTGCGGCGAGCTACGCCACCCGGCGCCTGACGGGCGTGCTGCGTGATCTCGTGGTCTTCCCCGAGAGGATGCTGCGGAATCTGAACGACCTCGGCGGTCTCGTCTTCAGCCAGCGGGTGCTGCACGCCCTGATCGACGAGAAGGGCATGAGCCGCGAAGCCGCCTACGACCTCGTGCAGCGCCACGCCCTGAGAAGCTGGGAGACGGGCGAGGGCCTGCGCGACCTGCTGAAGGCCGACACCGAAAACCCCCTTACTGAAACGGAACTCGACGCCGCCTTCGACCTGGGGTGGTATCTGCGGCACGTGGGGGAGATTTACGGGCGGTTCGGGCTGTAGGGCTGGGCCGAACCGCTGACGGCCCCACGCCGGGCACGTGTCCATCAGATGACCGGACGGCGTGCCGCTCGACTTTCCAGCCCCTATCCTCTCCCTATGGGCTTCCTGATTCGACTGCTCGTGAACGCGCTGGCGCTGTACCTCGTGACGCGGGTGTACGCGGGCGTGAGCTTCGCGCCGGGGGCGGGCGCGGGCGCCGTGATTCTCGCCGCCCTCGTGCTGGGGATCGTGAACGCGCTCATCCGGCCCGTGCTGCTGCTGCTCAGTCTGCCGATCAACCTGCTCACGCTGGGGCTGTTCACGCTCGTGGTGAACGGCGTGGTGCTGCTCATCGTGGCGGCGGTGACGGCGCTGAACGTGGCGGGCTTCGGGGCCGCGATTGTCGGCGCCCTGGTCCTGACGGTCATCGCGTGGGCGCTCGACCTCGTGGTGAACGCGCTCGGGCTGGACGGGAGGCGGGATTGACCGCTCCCCGCACACCGTCCCTCGTCACCACTCCCGAGGAGTTGCGCGCCGCCCTGGCAGATGGGGGCCGCGTCGGCCTCGTTCCCACGATGGGCTACCTGCACGAGGGACACGCGCGGCTGATCGAGCGGGCGCGGGCCGAGAGCGACACCGTGGTCGTGAGCGTCTTCGTCAACCCCCGGCAGTTCGGCCCCCGGGAGGACCTGAGCCGCTACCCGCGCGACCTGACGCGCGACCTGGGCGTGGCGGGAGCGGCGGGCGCCGACCTGCTCTTCCACCCCGGCGTGGAGGTGATGTACCCGCCGGGCTACGCGACGAACGTCACCGTGGGAGGCGTGTCGGAACCGCTGGAGGGCAGCTCGCGGCCCGGGCATTTCGACGGGGTGGCAACGGTGGTCCTCAAGCTGCTTGGCCTCGTGGGGCCGGACCGGGCGTACTTCGGGGAGAAGGACTGGCAGCAGCTCGCGGTCGTGCGGCGAATGGTGCGCGACCTGAACGTGCCTGCCCAGATCGTCGGGGTGCCTACGGTGCGGGAGGCCTCGGGGCTGGCGCTGAGCAGCCGCAACAGCTACCTGACGCCGGAGGGGCAGGAGCGGGCCGCCGTGCTCTCGCGGGCGCTGAGGGCGGTGCAGGCGGCGGCCTCGCGTGGTGAGCGCGACACGGCCCGGCTGCGGCAGGCGGGGCTGGACGTGCTCGCGGGGGAGCCCGAGGTCAGCCTGGACTACCTCACGGTGGTGGGCGGTGACATGGCGGAAAGAGAGCGTGTGGAGAATGATCCCATGACCCGCGTTCTGGTGGCCGCCCGGATGTTCGGCGTGAGGCTCATCGACAACCTGCCCCTGTGGCCGGACCTCCCGCGGCAGGCGGGCGGGGAAGGCACGTGACCCTCGAAGACCTCCTGCGGGAGATGGTGGCCCAGCGGGTCTCGGACGTGCACCTCCAGGTGGGCAGCCCGCCGATGGGGCGGGTGGACGGGGCGCTCCTGCCCTTCGGCACCCAGCCGCTCACGCCGGCGGACACCCGGGCGCTCGCGCAGTCGCTCCTGAGCCCGGGGCAGTGGGACGACTTCGAGTACCGCAACGAGGTGGACCTCGCCTACAGCGTCTCCGGCCTCGCCCGCTTCCGCTGCAACGTGTTCCGGCAGCGCGGCGCGGTCGGCGTCGTCATGCGGGTCGTGGCGGACGCCGTGCCCGGCTTCGAGGCGCTCGGGCTGCCGGTCGAGGTCATGTACGGCTTCGCGGCGGCGCCCCGGGGCCTGATCCTGGTCACCGGGCCCACGGGCAGCGGCAAGACGACCACGCTCGCATCTCTCATCGACCATATCAACCGCACGTACCCGTACAACATCATCACCCTCGAAGACCCCATCGAGATCTTGCACCGCAACCGCAAGAGCCTCGTCGTGCAGCGCGAGATCGGCTCGGACACGCGCGACTTCCGCACGGCCCTCAAGTACGCCCTGCGGCAAGACCCCGACGTGATCATGATCGGCGAGATGCGCGACAAGGAGACGGTGGAGGCCGCGCTGACCGCCGCGCAGACCGGGCACCTCGTGCTGAGCACCCTGCACACGCAAGACGCCGTGCGGTCGGTCAACCGCATCATCGACCTCTTCCAACCCTTCGAGCGCGACCAGATTCGCCACCTCCTCGCCGAGTCCTTGGTCGGCATCGTCAGCCAGCGGCTGCTCAAACGGGCGGACGGTCTGGGGCGGGTGCTCGGCACCGAGGTCCTGATCGCCACGCCCCTCGTGCGCGAGTACGTCAAGGACGAGGAAAAGACGGCCCTGATCAAGGACGCGATGATCGAGGACAACATCCGGGGGATGCAGACTTTCGACCAGACCCTCGTGGGGCTCTACCGCCACCACCTCATCACGCTGCAAGAAGCCCTCGACGCCGCCACCAGCCCGCACGAACTCCGGCTGATGGTCAACCAGGCGGGCCTCGCTTACTGAGCGGCTGAGGTCCCAGGCCGGGCCGCCCGCCCGGCGTACACTCGGGCATGACTCCCACCAAAGCCCGGGCGCGCGCCTCCCTGCTTCTGACCCTCGGCTTCCTCACCCTGGCCTTGCACTTCGCCGTGGACGACCTCTGGCGGGCGGATGTGGCGGCAGGGTTCCTACTCGGGATCGCCGTGATGTGCCTCGTGGCTGGAGTGGCGCTCACGGGCTGGGGGCGGCGGCGGGGCTGAGCGCGGTGGCCCCGTGGCGGTGGTGGGGCCAAGAGCACCCCGCCTCCTCCACGGCAACCGCCTCTCGGGGCCCTGTACACGGGAACGAGGGCATGTTGAGTGCGCACAGGCACCTCACTCGGCAGGTGCGACCCTTTGTTTCGCCGAGGCTTCCCACCCTGCGGCGCGGCCCCGCGAGTCTGCCCGGGCCCCGTCCGTCGCCTGTTCTTCCCCAGCCGTGAGGCCGACGCGGGGAGGGCCGGATACGGCGGCGCCTCTCTCCCCTGCCCTATACTGGGCCGCCATGACCAAACAGCGCATCCCCATGACGCAGCGCGGCTACGACAAGCTGGTCGAGACGCTGGATCACCTCAAGACCACCCGCCGCGAACAGATCAGCGAATACATGGGCTCGGCCATCGCCGACGGCGACCTGCGCGAGAGTGCGGCCTACGACGAGGCCCGGATGCAGCAGAGCGAGAACGAGGCGCGCATCGTGGAGATCGAAGACCAGCTCGAACGCGCCCAGATCGTCGCCGAGGACGCGGCGGGCGGCGCGGGCCTGGGCGCCCGGGTGCGCGTGCGTGACGAGAAGGGCGTCGAGCGCCAGTTCGAGCTGGTGGGCACCTACGAGGTCGACGTGCTCAACAACCGCATCAGCGACGCCAGCCCCATCGGCAAGGCCCTCAGCGGCAAGCGCCCCGGCCAGACCGTGACCGTGCCGCTGCCCAAGGGAAGCGCCAGGTTCGAGGTGCTCGAAGTCACCTACGACTGAGCCCGGCGCCGGGCGGGGAGGACGGAAGCGGGAAGGCCCGTCCTCCCCGCCTTTTCTCTTGTTTCAGAAAGACCCGCCCCCCGGAAAACGGCCCGGCTCTCCCGGTAAGAATAGGTACAATACGGCGGCTTTCTGGAATCACTTCCACTCCACCCCGCTCTCATCCCAGGGAGGACCCCCTCATGACGATCAAGCGCTCCAGCGGCGTGCTGCTGCATCCCACCAGCCTGCCCGGGCCCCACGGCATCGGCGAACTCGGCGCCCACGCGCGGGCGTTCGTGGACTGGCTGGCCTCGGCGCGGCAGCACTACTGGCAGGTCATGCCGCTCGGGCCGACCGGGTACGGCGACAGCCCCTACCAGGCCTTCAGCGCCTTTGCCGGGAACCCCTACCTGATCGACCTCGCCACGCTGCGGGAGGAGGGCTTGCTCCAGGAAGAGGACTTCGCCGACCTGCCCGGGTTTGACGAGCACCGGGTGGACTTCGGCCTCCAGTACGTCTGGCGTACCGGGATGCTGAGGCGGGCCTACGAACGTTACGCCGCGGGCGGGGCACCCGAATTGCAGGCCGACTTCGACTCTTTCCGGGGGGAGGAGGCCGCGTGGCTGGACGACTACGCCCTCTTCGCGGCCCTCAAGGACGAGCAGGGCGGGTTGCCCTGGAACGCCTGGGAGCCGGGGTTGCGCGACCGCGAGCCGGGGACGCTGGCGGCGGCGCGGGAGCGGCTGGCCTCCGACACCCTGCGGGTGAAGTTCATCCAGTTCCTGTTCTTCCGGCAGTGGACGGCCCTGCGGGAGTACGCGCGGGAGCGGGGCGTCGGCATCATCGGGGACATTCCGATCTTCGTGGCGATGGATTCGAGCGACGCGTGGGCCAACCGCGAGGGGTTCTATTTCGACGACCAGGGGCAGCCGACCGTCGTGGCGGGGGTGCCGCCGGACTACTTCAGCGAGACGGGGCAGCTCTGGGGCAACCCGCTGTATCGCTGGGACGTGATGGCGCAAGGCGGCTTCCGCTGGTGGATCGAGCGCTTCCGGGGCAGCCTGCGGCTCTTCGACGTGGTGCGGGTGGACCACTTCCGGGGCTTCGCCGGGTACTGGGAGATTCCCTTCCCCGCCGAGACGGCGATCCACGGGCGCTGGGTGCCCGCGCTGGGCCACGAGATGCTCGCCGCCGTGCGGGAGGCGCTGGGCGACGTGCCCATCATCGCCGAGGACCTGGGCGTGATCACCCCCGACGTGGAAAAACTGCGCGACGACTTCGGGCTGCCGGGGATGGCCGTGCTGCAATTCGCCTTCGGGGGCGGCGATTTCAGCGTGAACGCCTTCCTGCCCGAGAACCTGCGGGAAAATCAGGTCGTGTACAGCGGCACCCACGACAACGACACCTCGCGCGGGTGGTGGCGGAACGCCCTGGAGAGCGAGCGGCACAACTTCCGGGTGTACACGAGCAGCGACCCCTCCGAGGAGACCTTCGCGTGGGGGCTCGTCCGGATGGCCTTCGAGAGCCGGGCCAACCTCGCCGTCGTGCCGCTGCAAGACCTCCTTAACCTCGGCAGCGAGGACCGCATGAACCTCCCCGGCTCGACCGGCCCCCAGAACTGGACGTGGCGCTACCGGGAAGGCGACCTGACGCCGGAGCTGGCTGGCAAGCTCCGCGAGTTGACGGAGACGACGGGTCGGGCGTAGCGGGATTGATCGGATGGAGTGGGAGCGAAGGCGAAAGCTTTGGCTCCCGCTTCCCTTTTTCCCACCCCCCGCCGCCCGCGACCCACTACCCTGTCTCCCATGAAGCTCTATACGAAGACGGGCGACGACGGCTCCACCGGCCTTTACGGCCCCGAGCGGGTCAGCAAGACGCACGTGCGGGTCGAGGCGTACGGGACGGTGGACGAGCTCAACAGCGTGGTAGGCCTCGCGCGGGCGCACAACATGGGGAGCGCGCAGCCCGACGCGACCCTCGACGCCGACCTGGAATACCTCCAGAACGCCCTCTTCGACGTGGGGGCCGACCTCGCCACCCGGCAGGGCAGCGTCTCCGCGAGCAAGATCAGCCGCATGGACGCGGAGGACGCCGCTTTCCTGGAGGCGATGATCGACCGTTACCAAGACGTGGCGCCCGTCTTCAAGGGATTCGTCCACCCGGGCGGCACCGCCACCGCCGCCGCCCTCCACGTCGCCCGCACGGTCGCCCGCCGCGCCGAGCGCGTGACCATTGGGCTTGCGGGAGTCGAGGAGGTCAACCCCCACGTCCTCGTCTACCTCAACCGCGTCTCCGACCTGCTGTTCGTGATGGCCCGCGCGGCGAACCAGACGGCGGGGCTGGAGGAACACGCCTGGACGGTGAAAGGAAGGCGATAAGGCAAGCCCGGCAGCTAATGTCGAATAGGAGGGCAACATGCGGTCTACGAGTTATGCTGAAGAAATAGCACATGCTGATCGAGACGGGGCACGGATCGAAAGACTGAGGATTAAAGCGACTGGTGAGGAAGAGATACGTTTTTCCTGGTGGAAAGACGGTAGGTTTCAGACACGTCCCTTAGATTTATCCGAGGACGACTTGCTCGCCCTCATGCAGGCAGCAATTCAAAGAGGAGTGTTCACGAGCGGTTTTTTCAATGAGCTTGAGCAGGTGTTAAAGAACCGTTAGCGAAGCAGCTCTGGTTCAGCAGGTTAGTTCGTCCACATCTATAGAACCCCTACTCCGCGTGCACGAAATCCAGAATCGCCCGAGCAATCGCCGTCGCCACCCGGTCGCGGTAGGCGGGCTGGGCGAGGCGGGGGCCTTCCACCGGGCTGGAGCCGAAACCGATCTCGATCAAGACGGCAGCGGTGGTGGGGTTGCGGATGACGTAGAAGGCGTCGGTCTGCACGCCGCGGTTGAGCGCACCCGTGGCGGAGATCAGGCGAGACTGGACCTTCTGGGCGAGTGAGCGCGAGAAGGACACCTTGGCCTGGGCGAGGAGGTCGCCGAGGAGGTTCTGGGCGTTGTTGGCGGCGCGGCGGGTGAGCTCCTGGCCGAGACTGCCGCCGCCGTTCTCGCGGACGGCGAGGCTGCGGTTCTGGCCCGCGAGCGGCTGGCCGAAGTAGTACGTCTCGATGCCGTGGGCGGCGGGGTTGGTGGAGGCGTTGACGTGAATGCTGACGAAGGCGGTGGTCTTGGCGTTGGTGGCGAGGCGGGAACGCAGGTCGAGGTCGGTGCTCTTGTTCGCGCTGAGGTGCCGGTTGCTCTCGCGGCTCATCACGACCTCGACGCCGTGCCGCCGCAGCTCGTCGCGCACCCGGCGGGCCACGTCGAGGGTGACCTCGGCCTCGGTGACCCAGCGGCTGCGCATCCCCTGGTCGATGCCGCCGTGCCCGGCGTCGAGGACGACCACGGGCCGGGCGGGGCGCGCTGTGCCCGCCGGTCGGGTAACGGCGGCGGGGCGCACGGGCGCGGCGGGAGAGCGGGCCGCCGCCCCCGCCCCCGTCGGCACGTCGATCACGAGCCGGGCGGGCTGACCGCTCCTCGGAGGCAGGACGGTCGCGGTCGCCTTCCTCCCGCCGGGGGTGAGGGTCACGGTGACGGTCTGGCCCGCGACGGTGTACCCCGTCACGCCGGGGGCACTCAGGCGACCCCGCGCGGCAGCCAGGGGCACGCTCAGCCGTACGGTGACCCGCCCGCCCGTGACCTGGGTGCTGGAGGTGGGGGTGCGGGCGGAGGCGGGCCGGGGCAGGTCGAACACCACCCGCGTGTATCCGGGGTGGGTGCCCACCCGCGGCGCGGCGAGGGCCGTGGAGGCCGCAAGCAACAGGAGAAGGAGGAGACGCTTCACTGCGCACGGAGTGTACCCCGCCGCGCCCCCGGGCGGGTCAGGAGGGATGAGCGCGGACGGCTCGCCGGGGCTGAAGCGGGCCTGACGCGCCCGCTCACCGGGCTCAGGGGGCGGACGCTAGGGTGGGGCGCATGAAGCGCTTTGTCCTTCCCCTGCTCGCCGCGCTGACCCTCGGGGCAGGCGGGGCCGTGACGTTCGGGGGGCTCAACGTGACCCCCCGGGGGACGCAGAACCTCAACCTCCAGACGGGCGCGACCGAACTGCCCCAGGGGGGAAGCGCCACCGACGCCCGCACCGGGCTGCGGCTGAGTGCCGCCCGGATGGAGTTGCAACCCGGCGAGCGCCTCGTCACCCGGACGGCCACGGTCACCACCCGGCAGGGCGGCACCCTGCGGGCCGGGAACGTGACCTACGACCTGGGGCGCGGCACGGTGACGGCCTCGGGCGGAGTGACGTACTCGGACGCGCGGCTCCAGGGGCTCCGGGCCGAGCGCCTCATCCTGCACGTGCGAACGGGCTTCGTGAGCGCCCTCGGCGGCGTGCGGGCCAGGGCGCCGCAGCTCAGCGCCGCCGCCCTGGCCTTCGACGCGAACACGTCCCAGGTCGTGCTCGCGGGCCCCTACCGGGCGAGCGCGGGGGCGCTGGGGGCGGGCGCGGGCAAGCATCTGCTCCTCGTGTTCGGCGGCAACCGCCTGCTGCGCGCCACACCGAACCCCGACGCGGCGACCGTGGCCCGCTTCGCGCCCTACCTGAAGTGACCGCCGCAGGCCGCGGCCCGGGGGACGGCGGGGCGCCGCTCAGTCCAGGGCGTCGGCGGCGTCCCCGAAGCGTTCTGCCAGGTGGGTGAAGCCCAGCACCCCGCACACGAACAGGCGGGTGAGCGCGGGGTCGAAGTGGCGCCCCGCCTCGCCGATGAGGTGCTCCACGGCGTCCTGATAGCTCCAGGCGGTCTTGTAGGGCCGCGCACTCGTGAGGGCGTCGAACACGTCGGCCACCGCCACGATGCGGGCGGAGAGGGGGATGCGGCCCCCCTCCAGGCCGAGGGGGTAGCCCGCGCCGTCCCAGCGCTCGTGGTGGTGGCGCACGGCCTCCACCGTCTGCACGGGCAGGAACGGCAGGTCGGCGAGGAGCTGCACCCCCCAGACCGGATGCTGGAGGATGACCTCGTACTCCAGAGGCTCGAGGGGACCGGGCTTTTGCAAGATGGCCTGGGGCACCCGCGCCTTGCCGATGTCGTGCAGGGCCGCCCCCCAGCGCACGGCGGCCACCTCGGCGGGAGACAGGCCCGAGGCCTCGGCGAGCCTCCCGGCGAAGTCCACGATCCGGCGGATGTGCTCGGCCTGCCAGGCGTCCTGGCTCACCCCCAGGAAGTTCACCGCCTCGTCGAGGGCCCGCTCGGTGTCCTGAAGCCGCTCGGCGGTGCGGAAGGCGTGCTGCGCCGCGGGGGCGAGCGGTTCGAGCGTGCCCGCCACATACTCGCCGCGCGCCCCCCACGTCACCCGCACGACGTGGGTGTGCAGCGGCGTGACGAGGGTGATCTCCTCCAGCGCCCCCTGCCCCACCCGCAGCGCCCCCGGGTGACGGGCCCGGTCATAGCGCAGCCAGCGGTGCAGCGGCTGCCCGGCGGCCTCCTCAGGCCTCACCCCGGTGACCGCCTCCCACGCCCCGCCGACCTCCAGGATCAGCCCCGCCCCGTCGAGCAGGAAAAGCGCCGACGGCTGCGCCTCCAAGAGCAGTTGCCGCAGGCCCGGACGCGCTGCGGAAGACGCGGCGGCGGGAACGGGTCGGGGAGTCGGGCGGGCCGGGGTGGAGGCGGACGGTGCCCCAAAGAAATCGAGGTCGTCAAACACGGGCACTCCGGCGGCGGCAGGGCACGGCCCGGCCCGCGCCCTGGCCCCGCACGCACCGCTTCACCCCGGCCCCCTCATTCACAGATGCAACCTAGCGCCTGCGCTGTGAGGAAGACGTGAGCAAGCCCCACAGTTCACGTCCCCTCCCCCGTCTGCCCGCATGAAGGCCGAATGAGAGGCCAGGCGAACCGCGCCCACATCGCCCTTTCTCGGCTCCCTCATCGTCCACGCCATGCTCCACGTTCTCCTTCCCGCGGGCGCATTCTAGCGCCTGGCCTCACCGAAAAGTAAAGGTTTGATGATGTCGGTCACGGCGGACCCACCGCGCTAGGGTGGGGGTCATGCTGCGGGTGCTGTTCGTGGGGGACGTGTACGGGGCGCCGGGGCGCCGGGTGGTGGGGGCACACCTGCCGACCCTGCGCTCCCGCTTCGACTTCGTGGTCGTGAACGGCGAGAACGCGGCGGGGGGCTTCGGGCTGCACCGGGAGGCCGCCGACGCCATCTTGCGCGCCGGGGCGGGCTGCATCACGCTCGGCAACCACGCCTGGCACCACAAAGACGTCTTTTCCCTGATGCTCGACGAGGAGAAGTACCCCATCGTGCGGCCCCTGAACTACGCCGACCCCGGCACCCCCGGCGTGGGCTGGCGGACGTTCGAGGTGAGGACGCCGGGCGGGACCACCGAGCGGCTGACGGTCGTGAACGTGCTCGGGCGGGTCTTCATGGAGGCGGTGGCGAACCCCTTCCGGGCGCTGGACGAGCTGCTGGAGCGGGGCGACCTCGGGAGCGTCCTGGTGGACGTGCACGCCGAGGCGACGAGCGAGAAAGCGGCGCTCGCGTGGCATCTCGACGGGCGGGTGGCCGCCGTGATCGGCACGCACACCCACGTCCCCACCGCCGACACCCGCATCCTGCCGGGGGGGACGGCCTTTCAGACCGACGCGGGCTTCACCGGGCCGCGGGACAGCGTGATCGGCGCCGCCCCCGAGGGACCCGTGGCGAAGTTCCTGACCGAGCGGCCCCACCGCTTCACCGTGGCGGAGGGGCCGGCGGAGCTCAACGGGGTGATTGTCCAGATGGAGGGGGGGCGGGCTCTGGGGGTAGACCGCTACCGTTACGTGGAGGGGGACGAACATGGGCATTCGCAGTGACGTGAACGTGCTCGGGCGCACGCTGGGGCAGGTCCTGAGGGAACAGGAGGGCGAGGCCTTTTTCGATCTCGTGGAACGCACCCGGGCCCTCGTGCGCGACGTGCGGGCCGGTGGGGACGACCGCGAGCTGCGCGCCCTGCTCTCGGGGCTGGACGCGGGGACCGCCGAGAATCTGGTGCGGGCCTTTTCCTGGTACTTCCAGCTCGTCAACCTCGCCGAGGAGTACGAGCGGGTGCGGGTGCTCTCGGGCACCCAGGGCGTGCGGCCCCAGAGCATCGAGCAGGCCCTCGTGGACCTCCGGGCCCAAGGGGTGAGCGCCGAGGAGGCCGAGGAGCTGCTCGCCCGGCTCGACCTGGGGCTCACCTTCACCGCACACCCCACCGAGATGCGGCGCCGGACCATCCGCCACCACCTCGTCGAAGTCGCCCGCGACATCCCCAACCTCAACGAGGCGGGGCAGGAGCGGGTGGCCGCCCACGTCGAGGCGATGTGGAGCACCCCGGAACTGCGGCGCCTCAAGCCCACCGTCCTCGACGAGGTGAAGGGCGGCCTGACCTACATCACGAGCATCGCCCAGGCCCTGCCGAACCTGCAACGCGACCTCGCGCGCGGCTTCCGGCACGTGTACGGGCGCGACACGGACGCCCGGCTGCCCCTCTCCTTCTCCTCGTGGATGGGCGGCGACCGCGACGGCAACCCCTTCGTGACGCCGGAGGCCACCCGCGAGGCGTTGAGTCTGCACCGCGAGCGGGCGCGCGAGTTGCTGCTGACCTCGATCCGGCAGGCATACTCCGACCTCAGCCAGGACGAGACGGGCTCGCAGGGGCAGGGGCAGGAACCGTACCGGCGGGAGTTGCAGGCTCTTCACAATGCGATCCGCGACGGGGAGAAGGTCGAGCTGCTGCCCCGCCTGGAAGCCCTCCAGGCCCGGCTCCACACCGACGGGCAGCACCGCAGCGCGGACCAGCTTCTCACGCCGCTCCTCGCAGTGGCACGGGTGTTCGGACAACATCTCGTGAGCCTGGATGTCCGTGAGCACAGCGCCCAGACGGGGGCGGCGGTCGCGCGGCTGCTCGCCGAGGCGGGGGGGGAGCCGGATTACCAGAACCTGCCCGAGCACGCCAAGCAGGAGATTCTTACCCACGAGTTGCGCTCGCGCCGTCCCCTCTGGCCCGCCGGGGAAGACTTGCCGGAGGAATTGGAAAAGGCCATCGGCCCGGTCCGCGAGGTGCAGGCGGCAACCAAGCTCGTCGGTCCCCGCGCCTTCGGACGGTATGTCATCAGCATGAGCGAGAGCGTGTCGGACGTGCTCGAACCGCTGCTGCTCGCCCGCGAGGTGGGCTTCCGGGTGCTGCCCGTGCCCCTCTTCGAGACGCTGGCCGACCTCTCCCGCGCCCCGCAGGTCGTGTGGGAACTCCTCAGCCTGCCCGAGTACCGCGCGGTGCTGGGTGAGGACGTGCAGGAGATCATGCTGGGCTACAGCGACTCGAACAAGGACACGGGCTTTCTGGCCGCGAACTGGGCGCTGCACGAGGCCCAGCGCCGGGTCAGCGACGTGTGCCGCCGGGCGGGGGTGCGGTGGCGGTTCTTCCACGGGCGCGGCACGAGCATCGGGCGGGGGGGCGGCCCGGCGAGCCGCGCGATCCTGGGTCAGCCCGCCGGGACCATCGACGTGGGGCTGCGGATCACCGAGCAGGGGGAGGCGCTCGCCGACAAGTACAGCCACCCGGTCCTCGCGCGGCGCAACCTCGAACAGGCACTCTACGGCTTGATGCTCGCCGCCGCCCGGCCCGCGCAGGACCCGCCCGCCGAGTGGATGGAGGCGATGGAGCGGGCCGCAGGAGCGAGTGCCGCCGCCTACCGCGCCCTGGTGGACGACCCGGCCTTTATCCCCTTCTTCGAGGACGTGACGCCCATCCACGAGATCGCCCGGCTGAACATCGCCTCGCGGCCCGTGCGGCGGCCCGGGGCGCCGAGCCTGTCGAACCTGCGCGCGATCCCCTGGGTGATGAGCTGGACGCAAAACCGGGCGAACCTCCCCGGCTGGTACGGTCTGGCGGAGGGCCTGCGAGAGATCGGCCCGGACCTCGCGCGCACGATGTATGCCGGGTGGCCCTTCTTCCGCACGATCCTCGACAACGCGCAGATGAGCCTCGCCAAGAGCGACTTCCTGATCTTCGGCGAATACCTGCGGCTTACAGATAATCACGACCTCGCCGGGCGGCTGAAGGGGACGTTCGACGAGACGGTCTGCCTGGTGCAGGAGGCGGTGGGCGCCGAGCTGCTGGCGAACGAGCCGCGGCTGCGCGAGAGCATCGGGCTGCGCAACCCGTACATCGACCCCATCCACCGCATCCAGGCCGAGCTGCTGCGGCGCGCCCGCTCTTCGGAGGGCGGCCTGGACGAGTTCGAGCGCCCGCTGATGGTGAGCCTCCAGGGGATCGCGGCGGGGGTGCGGAATACGGGGTGAGGCGTCTTCCAGACCCTGAGAGTCAGCGGCCATCGAAGTCCCTTCTCCGCTGCCTACGTCATCGGGCGGAGGCGGTGCTGCCCTTTTTGGGCCACAGTAGGGTGTGGAAGGTCAACTCCCCGAACGCTGCTACACGATCTGGTTTTCCCAGCGCACGGGCAGCACCCTGCTGTGCGAAGCCCTGCGGTCCACGGGCATTGCGGGAAGAATCTCCGAACAGCTCAATGAGCGTGACCCACAGGCGACGACGCTCGAAGACCTGCGGGACATGGTGCGGGAGGGCACGACGCCGAACGGCGTGTTCGGCCTGAAGTACGGGCCGGATCAGCGGTTCGGGCCGTGGATGCAGACCTTCCGAAGGGAACTGGCCCTCTCCCCGGAGGTGCCCCGCCCGGACGTTTGGGAGGCCGTGTTTCCCAGCTCCCGGCATCTCTACATGACGCGCCGCAACAAGGTCCGGCTGGCCGTGTCGTGGTGGCGGGCCATCGTCTCGGGGGAGTGGCACCGCGAGCGGGGGCAGGCGCCACAGGCGGGGGACCTGCAAGGCCGCTACTCCTTCGACGCGATCAACCACCTCTTTGCCGAGTGCAGTCTGCGCGAGGCGGCCACCGAGGAGTTCTTCGCCGAGGGAGGCGTCCTGCCCCTCACGCTCGTCTACGAGGACTTCATCCGCGACTACGAGGGGACGGTTCGGGCGGTGCTGGCGTATCTGGACCTCCCCACCGACGTTTCCATCGCTCCCCCGGCGTTCGAACGGCTGGCGGACGGGCTGACGGAGGAATGGGTGCAGCGCTTCCGGGAGGAACGTCAGGCGGGCTGGAGCAACCGCGTCTGGTAATGGCTCAAGGAGAGGGGACCGGGAAGCGAACGGCTGAGCTGGGACGTGCCTCCCGCCTTTCCCCTACCATGTCCCCACCTATGCGCCGCCTTCCCCTGCTCGGCGCGCTCCTGGCCTCCCTGGCGGGCGCGCAGACCTCCCCTCCCGCCGCCCCGCCCTCCTGGGAGGGGCAGATCGTCTATCAGGTCATGCCCGACCGCTTTTTCGACGGCGACAGGACGAACAACGCGGGCGTGGACCGCACCAACCTCCGCGCCTGGCACGGCGGGGACCTCACGGGGCTGACTCAGAAACTGCCCTACATCCAGGGCCTCGGGGCGACCGCCGTCTGGCTCACGCCGATCTACCGGCAGCAGGCGGGCAACTCCTTCGACACCGCGCCCTACCACGGCTACTGGCCCGCCGACTTCCGGGACGTGGACCCGCACTTCGGGACGCTGGCTGACTTCGACACCTTCACGAGAGCAGCGAGGGGAGCGGGGATGCGGGTGGTCCTCGATCAGGTGATCAATCATTACGGGTACGCGGCCCCGGCGGTGAAGGAGCACCCGGCGTGGTTCCACACCCAGGCCGACTGCAATGCGGCGAGCGCGGCGAACCGGGACGTGGACTGTCCCCTCGCCGGACTCCCCGACCTCAAGCAGTCCAATCCCGAGGTGCGCGACCTCCTGTTCAGGAACGCGGACTTCTGGCGGGCGCGGGGGATGGACGCCTTCCGGTACGACGCGATCAAGCACGTGGAGCGGCCCTTCCTGGGGGACGTGCTCGCCCGCGACCGGGCCGCCGGGACGTGGACGCTGGGCGAGTGGTACGACGCCGACACGGGGACGGTGGCCCAGTGGCAGCGGGCGGGCATGGGCAGCCTCTTTCTCTTCAGCCTGCAAGCGGCGATGCAGCGGAGCCTGATGGGTGGGCAGGGGCTGACCCAGGTGGCGAACGTGCTCTCCCGGCAGGGCGAACTCGTCAGGCCCGGTGAGGTGGCCCTTTTCCTCGACAACCACGACGTGCCCCGCTTCGCGCAGGGTTCTCTTTTCGAGGACGAGGGGCAGGCCCGCACCCGCTACGGCCTGCGGGCGCTGATGACGCTAAGGGGCGTGCCCGTGATCTGGCAGGGCACCGAGATCGCCATGCGGGGAGGCGCCGACCCCGACAACCGCCGCGACATGCGCTTCGAGACCGAGTGGACGCCCGGGGAAAAGGCCGTGTACGCCGCCGCCCGGGACGCCATCGCCATCCGCAAGGCCAGCCGCGCCCTGAGCGTGGGCGCCCAGACCCTCCTGCCTGTGCCCGACGCGATGCAAGACGACCTCCTGCTCCTCACCCGCGAGGTGGACGGGGAGCGGGTCCTGGCCGCCTGGCACGGGGGCCGGGAGCGGAAGACGTACAGCGTGCGCCTGAGCACCCTGGGGCTGACGGCGGCGGGCCAGCCCGTCACCCGCAGCCTGTACGCCGAGCAGGACGCCAAGGTGAGCGTGAGCGGCGGGTGGCTGCACCTCAGCCTGCCGGGGAAGGACGCGGCGGCCTTCGCGTTGAGGTAGGGGGCGTCAGGAAGGGGTGAGGCGTTCGGAACGGGGCCGCCCCCCTCCCCCTGCACTACCATGCTCCCCGTGCGTTCTCCCCTGCCCCGCGCCGTCCGGACCCGCCTGGAAACCGGGCGGCTGGTCGTGCTCAGCGTGGCGCTCGGCGCGCTGGTGGGAGGGCTGTGTATCCCGCTGCGGCTGGGGCTCGACCTGTTGGTGCGGCTGGGGGGCCAGGTCACGGGCTACTCGCCCCCCGGCACTCCGGGCGAGGGCGGGCTGCTGATGGCCTTCGTCGGACCGGCGCTGCCGTGGGGGCTGCTCGCCCTGCCGGTGGTCGGCGCCGCCTATGCGTGGCTGGTGCCGAGGGAGACGGGCGACCCTCTCACGGGACTCGTGGGGGGCTACCACGCGCGGGGGCAGTGGCCCGCCCCGGTCTTCCAGCTCCGGACGCTGGCGGGCACCCTGCTGGGGTACGGGGCCGGGCTGCTCGTGGGCCGGGACGCCCCCTTCACGCTGGTGGGGCAACTCGGGGCGCGGGTGTTGCAGCGGGCCACCCGGCTCGACGCGGTGGAGGCGCGCACCCTGACGCTGGCGGGGGCGGCGGCGGGGCTGGGGGCGGTGCTCCACGCGCCCCTGGCGGCGGCGGTCCTTGTCACCGAGGTCTTGTACCGCCGCTTCGAGTTCGAGTTCGAGGTGCTGATGCCCTGCGTGCTCGCCTCGGTGGCGGCGTACGCGGTGTACGGGGCGGCCTTCGGGTTCACGCCCCTGTTCAGCGCCCTGGACCTCCAGGTGCCCGCGGGGCCCCAGTGGGCGGGCTTCGCCGGGGTGGCGCTGGCGGTGACGCTGGCGGGCTGGGCGTCCGTGTTCGCCTGCCGGGTGCTGCCGGACGCCTGGTTGGCCGGAGCCCCGCGCGTGGTCCTGGGCGGCGGCTTCGGGCTGCTCACGGCGGCGCTCGCCCTCGGCACCCCCGCGGTGCTCGGCGACGGGTCGGGCTGGGTGCAACTCGGGCTCTCGGGCTTTCTCGGGCCGGAGGCGGTGGGGGTCGGCGCGTGGCGCTGGCTCCTCCTCGCGCTGGGGGCGCGGCTGGCCTTCGGGGGGGGCGTGCTGCCCTCGGTAGGGGTGGGCGGGCTGCTCGGCACGGGAGCGGCGACGTGGCTCGGCGTGGACCCGGCGGTCGGCGCGCTCGTCGGGGCGGTGGCCTTCCTGACCGCCACGCTGAACGTGCCCGTCGCGGCGGCGCTGCTGGCGGTCGCGTGGGGGGGAGACGCCATGCTGCCCACCGCGCTGCTCACGGCGGGGCTGGCCCACCTGATCAGCGGCGAGGGCGGGCTGCTCCCCGGTCAGGCCCGCTCCCGCGCCGCGAGCCCCGTCCACGCGGGGGGGGCCCTGACGCTGCTCCCCGAGGGGGTGCGGCTCTCCCCCCGCCGCCCTCCCGAGGGCTCCCCGGGCGCCCCGCTGGACGCTCCCGCCGGGGAGGGTGGACCCACCCCCCTCTCCTCCGACCGGGAGCTGTACCGGCGGGCCGTGCCGACCGGGTGGCAGGGCGCGCGGCTTTCGGTCCTCTCCCTCCCTCCCGGCGTGGAAGTCGTGGGCGTCGTGCGGGAGGGCACCGTGCGCCCGCCGCGCCCCGAGCTGCGCCTCACCGCCGAGGACGAACTCGTGTTTCTCGCGCGCCCCGACGCCTACGCCGCCCTGGAAGGGGTGCTGCGGCTGCCGGGGTGAGGGCTGTCCCCCCATCCTGAACGGCCCTCCCGGACCGTGCCCATAATGCCCGGGTGTCGGTCGTCCGCCCCCTCCCCCGCCGCGAGCCCTGGAACCGCGACGAGCGGCTGGGCATCCTCAACGGCTGGCTGGTGCTGCTGGGGGACGGCTTTCTCAACGTGTCGGTGGTGCTCGCGGGCTTCGCGGCGCGGCTGGGGGCGCCCAACGCCGTGATCGGGCTGCTGCCCGCCATCGCGGGGGGCGGGTGGATGCTGCCGCAACTCCTCGTCGCCGCGCGGGTGCGGCCCCTGCCGTACAAGCTGCCCGTGTACCGCTCGGCGGCCCTCGTGCGGATGCTCTCCTACCTGGCGATGGCGGCGGTCGCCGCGACGCTGGCCGACCGTCCCGCGCTGTGCCTCACCCTCTTCGTGCTGGCGATGCTGACGAACGCGGTCGCCTCGGGGGTGGCGGGGCTGCCCTTTCTGGAGGTCGTGAGCAAGGTCGTGCCCCCGGAGAGGCGCGCCCGCTTCTTCGGCACCCGCAACCTGTACGGCGGGCTGCTCGCCTTCGGGGCGGGGCTGGGGGTGCGCTGGATTCTCTCGTCCGGGCTGGCCTTCCCGCTGAACTACGCGCTGATCTTCCTGCTCGGCGGCGCCGCGTACACGGTGGGCTACGGGGTCTTCGGGCGGGTGACCGAGCCCCCCGACCGGCCCCAGCCCCCCGGCAGGCTGTGGGACGAGGTGCGGGCGATCCCGTCCACGCTCGCCGACGGGCACTTCCGGGCCTTCCTGGGGGTGCGGCTGCTCCTGGCGGCGGCGAGCCTCGGGGACCCCTTCTACGCCGTGTACGCCCTGCGCGAGCTGGGGTACCCGGCGGCCACCCTGGGCGTCTTCGTGATGACGCTGACCGGCGTCGCGCCCCTGTCGAACCTCTTCTGGCAGCGGGTCGCCGAGCGCAAGGGGTCGCGGCGCATCATCCGGTACGCGTCGGTCTCGGCGGCCCTCGCCCCGCTGACGGCCCTCACGGTGGGGACGCTGGGGCTGGGGACGTGGGCGTACCTGCTCGTCTTCCTCTTCTCCAGCGTGGCCGCGCAGGGCTTCGGGCTGGGGCACACCAACCACCTCCTGAACATCTCGCCGCCCGAGGAGCGCAGCCGCTACATCGGCACGCTGAACACGCTGGTGGGCACGGCCCTCTTCGCCCCGGTCGTGGGCGGGGTGATCGCCGACGCCTTCGGGTACCGCACCGTCTTCGCCCTCGCCGCCGTGCTGTTCGCCGCCGCGTGGTGGCAGTGCGGGCGGCTGCGCCGCGACGCCTGAGGCCGCTTGGTGTCCTGGGTTGAACCGGGCGAGGACCGCCCTCCGTATGCTGGAGAGAAGAGGCCCCCTTCGCCGCCCAGGAGACCCATGACCATCCTCCCCCCCGACCGTGACCCCGAGGGCCGCCCTGCCCCGGCGACGAACGCGCCCCCCTCCACCCCCACCCGCCGCGACTTCCTGCGCCCCGCCGCCCTCTTCACGGGGACGGTGGCGGCCCTCCGCGGCGGCCTGACCCTGCTCACCCGCCCCCCCGGGGCCGTGGACACCGCGCCGGGCGAGGACCTCGTGTGGCGCCCCGGACACCCCCCCGGCCCCTACGACACGACCGAGGCCGTGACGCCCTACCGGGAGGCCACGACCTACAACAACTTCTACGAGTTCGGCTTCGGCAAGGCCGACCCCGCCCGTCTCGGCGGCAGCCTGCGCACGCGGCCCTGGACGGTGAGGATCGACGGCGAGGTCCGCAGGCCGCAGACGGTGGACCTGGGCACCCTCCAGGGGTGGTTCCCCCTCGAAGACCGCGTGTACCGGATGCGCTGCGTGGAGGGCTGGTCGATGGTGATGCCCTGGCTGGGCTTCCCGCTCGCCGCCCTGCTGAAGCGGGTGGAGCCGACCGGGCAGGCGCGGTACGTCCAGTTCACGGCCCTGCACGACCCCGCGCAGTTCCCCGGCCAGCGCTCCAGCGTGCTCGACTGGCCCTACGTGGAGGGGCTGCGGCTGGACGAGGCCATGCACCCCCTCACCCTGATGGCAGTAGGGCTCCAGGGGCGGGTGCTCCTGCCGCAGAACGGGGCGCCGCTGCGGCTCGTCGTGCCGTGGAAGTACGGCTTCAAGAGCATCAAGTCGGTCGTGAGAATCACCCTGACCCGCGAGCAGCCGCGCACGACCTGGAGCGAGGCCGCGCCGGGCGAGTACGGCTTCTACGCGAACGTGAACCCGGCGGTCGACCACCCCCGCTGGAGCCAAGCGACCGAGCGCCGCATCGGGGAACTGGGGCGCCGACCCACCCTGCCCTTCAACGGGTACGCGGAGGAAGTGGCCCACCTGTACGCGGGGATGGACCTGAGGCAGTTCTTTTGACGGTCCAGCCTCCCGCCCGAGCCCCCCGCCGCCCCCTCCCCTGGCTCGTCCCGGCGGTGACGGCAGGCGGCCTCCTCCCCCTCGCCGTGATGTTTCTGGACGCGTGGACGGGGGCGCTCGGCGCGAATCCGGTTCAGCGCACCCTGCACCAGACCGGGCTCCTCACGCTCGTGCTGCTCATCCTCTCGCTCGCCTGCACGCCGCTGCGGCTGGTGTTCCGCTGGACGTGGCCCGCGCGCGTCCGTAAGGCGCTGGGCCTGCTCGCCTTCGGGTATGCCGCGCTGCATTTTTTGATCTACCTGTTCGACCAGGGTTTTGTGCCTAGCGCCATCGTCACGGACGTGCTGGAGCGGCCCTTCATCACGGTGGGCTTCACGGCGCTCCTGCTCCTCTTGCCGCTGGCGCTGACGAGCCGGGCAGACTCGGTGCGGCGCCTGGGCTTCGCGCGCTGGCAACGGCTGCACAGGCTCGTCTACGTGTCGGTGGGTCTCGCCGCCCTGCACTACTGGTGGGGGGTCAAGAAAGATCACACCGCGCCGTTCCTGGCCGTCCTCGCCATTGCGGCGCTGTTCGCGGTGCGGCGGATCTGGAAGCGGAGGCCACCCGTCCGGACGCGGGCCACGCAGCCGGGCGACTGACCCCCTCGGTGGGCCAACCCTCAGTGACCCAGAATCTTGCCTAGGAACGCCTGCGCGCGCTCGTGCTGCGGGTTGGTGTAGAACTCCTCAGGCGTCGTGTCCTCCACGATCTGGCCCTGGTCGAAAAAGAGGATGCGGTCGGCCACCTCCCGCGCAAAACCCATCTCGTGCGTGACGACGAGCATCGTCATGCCGGTGCGCGCGAGTTCTTTCATGACGTCGAGGACTTCCTTGATCATCTCGGGGTCGAGGGCCGAGGTCGGCTCGTCGAAGAGCATCACCTTGGGATCCATCGCCAGGGCGCGGGCGATGGCGACGCGCTGCTGCTGCCCGCCGGAAAGCTGCGCCGGGTACTTGCGCGCCTGCTCCTCGATCCCGACGCGGCGCAACAACTCCAGCCCGCGCCGCTCGGCCTCGGCCTTGCTCGTCTTGCGCACGCGGGTCGGGGCCAGCGTGATGTTCTCCAGCACGGTGAGGTGTGGAAAAAGGTTGAAGGACTGAAAGACCATCCCGACCTCGCGCCGGATCGCGTCGAGGTTGCGCGCGCCCTGGAGGGGGATGCCGTCCACCGTGATGGAGCCGCCGTCGTGCGGGTCGAGCGCGTTGATCGTGCGGATGAAGGTGCTCTTGCCGCTGCCCGACGGCCCGATGATGACCACGACCTCGCCGGGCCGGACACTCATGCTCACCCCGCGCAGGGCCTGGAAGCTCCCGAAGTGCTTGTGCACGTCCTGCGCCACGATGATGGGCGCCGCCGCCTGGGCACTCGTGCTGACGGAGACGGGGCCGGTGCTCGTGTGGGTCATGGGGGGAGTGTACAGGCAAACGTCGGGGGCGAGTTCTGACTGTCAGGGAACACTTCGTAAACGTTCTTGGAGCCGCGCCGCGATGTCCAGCATCTCTTGCTCTGCCAATTCGACGACGCCGCACTCCGCCATAAGAAAGCGAAACTGCTGCTCGTCGTAGGGCACGCCGGGGGGCAGGGAGACGACGTGCCAGTGGACGTGGCTGTTCCCCTCGTCGCTGCCGAGGGAGAGGA
Organism: Deinococcus planocerae; assembly: GCF_002869765.1. Classification (NCBI taxonomy): domain Bacteria; kingdom Thermotogati; phylum Deinococcota; class Deinococci; order Deinococcales; family Deinococcaceae; genus Deinococcus; species Deinococcus planocerae. The sequence goes on from NZ_PNOR01000015.1 coordinate 56,911, forward strand.
TAGAGACCCGTTCGGTTGGCAACTCCTGCCGCAGGGCTTCAGCGACGTGGTACACGACCGTCTGGAGATGCAGGTACTCGGCGAGCGTGAAGTCGTACGTGACCTGTTCCCGGTGCTCGCGGGGGACGACGAGCGTATAACCGAGCGCCTGCACGAGGTGCCTGCCCTCCCTGTTCGGCGCGCGGGCCAGGAACGCCACCGCAAGGTCATCTTGATACAGCCGGTGATGGTGATAGTCGGGGTTGCCCTTCAGGAACTCGCAGATGAAACAAGGCCCCGTCCGCGTGCGCCGCACGTAGCTCTCCAGATCGAAAGGCCGACGTTCCCGCATGGCTGAACGTAACACGGAGGTCGGTGCACGCTCGGCACCCTGCCTGTGGAACCGCCTCCAGTCCCGCCCCGTGCTAAAATTCACGCCACCCGCCGCACCGGCAACCCCCACCGTTGCCCACAAGGAGCCTCCATGAAGAAAGTCTTGACCGCCTTGCTGCTCGGCAGCGCCGCCGTGGCGTTCGCCCAGGGCACCACCTTCTTGACCATCGGCTCGGGCTCGACCACGGGCGTGTATTTCCCGGTCGCCACGGGCATGGCGAAACTGATCAACGACTCCGGCAGCGGCGTGCGCGCCAACGCCCGCTCGACGGGGGGCAGCGTGTTCAACGTGAACGCCCTCGGCACGGGGGAGCTCGACGCCGCCATCGCGCAAAACGACATCGTGTACTACGCCTACCGGGGCACGGGCATCCAGGCTTTCCAGGGCAAGGCGAACAACAAGCTGCGCACGATGGCGGTCCTCTATCCCGAGGTGCTGCACGTCATCGCCCGCCGCGACTCGGGGATCAACTCCATCGCCGACCTGAAGGGCAAGCGCGTGGTGATCGGCGACCTGGGCTCGGGGACCGAGCAGACGGCGCGGCAGGTGCTCGAAGCCTACGGCCTCGGCTTCGACGACCTCGGGCAGGCGCTGCGGGTCTCCCCGGCACAGGGCATCACCCTGATGCAGGACAAGCGCGCCGACGCGCTGTTCTACACGGTCGGGGTGGGTGCGAGCGCCATCTCGCAGATCGCGCAGACGGTGGACGTGAAGGTCGTGCCCGTGGGCGGCAACCAGGCCGCCGCCCTGATCAAGCGCTACCCCTTCTACGTGCGCTACAACATCCCCGCCCGCAGTTACCGGGGCGTGGGCGCCACCGTTCCCAGCGTGGCCGTGCAGGCGACCCTGGTGACGACCACGGGCGTCAGCGACGACGCCGTGTACAAGGCGATGAAGGCCGCCTTCGACAACGAGGCGGAACTCAAGGCGCTGCACCCCAGCCTCGCCGGCAACTTCTCGTACGAGAAGGCCGTGAGGGGCCTGCCCGCGCCGCTGCACCCCGGCGCCGCGCGCTTCTTCCGCGAGAAGGGCGTGGCCGTCAGATAATCGCCCGCGCGGTCTGACGCGTGGTCTAAACGGAGGCCAGTCGCTCGCACCACCGCGGCTGGCCTCCGCGCCTTCCAGGGGATGAGGAGCCTATGAGTGATCCGACGAAGCCGATGTCCAGCGACCCCAGCCTCGACCACACGGGGATGACCGAGGGCGAACGCCGCGCCATCGAGATGGTGGAGGCCGCCGAGACAGGCGGGCGCAAGCTGTTCGGCTGGCAAAAGGGGCTGGTCACCGCCCTCGCCGTCGCCTGGTGCCTCTTCCAGATGTACGCGGCGCAGGTCGGCACCCTCGACCCCATCGTGCTGCGGGCGACGCACCTCGCCTTCGCCTTCGCGCTGGGCTATTTGGTGTTCCCCTTCCGCAAGACGCCGGGGAGGGCCCAGGTGGGCGTGCCGTGGTACGACTGGATTCTGGGCGCGGTCGCGACCGGGAGCGCGGTCTACCTGATTCTCCAGTACCCCACCATTGCCAACGTGCAGGGCGGGGTGCTGACCCAGCCGGACGTGTGGGTGGGGAGCGCGATGGTGATCTTGCTGCTGCTCGCCGCGTGGCGCACCATCGGGATCGCCATGCCCATCGTCGCGCTGGTGTTCATGCTGTACGCCCTGACCGGGCCCAAGGGCCTGATCCGGGGCGACCTGGGGCCGCAGCTCCAACTCCACGCCGGGCAGACGTGGCCGCAGGTCGTCGGGCAGCTCTTCGCCAACACCGAGGGCATCTTCGGCACGGCCATCGGCGTCTCGGCGCAGATCGTCTTCCTGTTCGTGCTGTTCGGGGCGATCTTCGACAAGCTCGGGGCGGGCGACTGGTTCATGAACGTCGCGCAGGGGCTCCTCGGCGGCTTCCGGGGCGGCCCGGCGAAGGCGAGCGTGCTGTCGAGCGCCCTCAACGGCATCATCAGCGGGTCGGCGGTGAGCAACGTGGTGACCGGCGGCAACATCACCATCGGCACGATGAAGCGGGTGGGCTACTCCGCCGAGAAGGCGGGCGCCATCGAGGTGGCGAGCAGTTCCAACGGGCAACTGATGCCCCCGGTGATGGGCGCGGCGGCCTTCATCATGGCGCAGAACCTCAACATCGAGTACCGCTCGCTGATCCTCGCCGCGGCGATTCCCGCCTTCCTGTGCTACTCCGCCCTGCTCGTCGTGACGCACATCGAGGCGCTCAAGCTGGGCCTGCGCGGGCTGCCCAAAGGCGAACTCCCCCGCGTGCGCGAGACGCTGCTCTCGGGCTGGTACTACCTCGTGCCGCTCGTCTACCTGATCGGCACGCTGACGATCAACCCGGAGGCGACACCCGAGCGGGTCGCGCTGAACACCATCTTCCTGATGATCGCCATGATGTTCGCGCAGGAGGCGTGGCGGGCGGCCCGCACCGGGCGGGGCGTGGGGCGCGGCCTCGCGGACGGCGGGCGGATGCTCGTGCAGGCCTTCGAGGCGGGCGCCAGAAGCATGATCGGCATCGCCATCGCCACCGCCGCCGCCGGAATCATCGTCGGGATCGTGACGATCACCGGGCTGGGCTTCGGGCTGGCCGACATCGTGCAGCTCGTGAGCAACGGCTTCCGTGACCTGCTCGGCGGGGTCGCGGGCCTGATTCCCGGCGTGAACGCCGCGCAGGTCGCCACCTTCGGGGGCATCTTGATCGTGCTGTTCATGGCGCAGCTCATCGCCCTGGTCCTGGGGATGGGGCTGCCCACCACCGCCAACTACATCCTGATGAGCGCCTTGATCGTGCCCATCATCGCCCGGATCGCGGGGCTCGACACGAGCAACCCGGCGCAGATGCTTCCGGTCCACATGTTCGTCTTCTACTTCGGCATCATGGCCGACTCCACCCCGCCCGTCGCCCTGGCCGCCTTCGCCGCCTCGGCGATCAGCGGGGGCAATCCGGTGGCGACCGGCGTGCAGGCCTTCCAGTACGAACTCCGCACGGCCCTGCTCGCCTACATGATGTTCTTCAATCCGTCTCTGCTGCTGATCGCGGGCAACCGGCTGGGCGGCCTGCCGTGGTCAGAGGCGATCCCGATGATCCTCTTCGCCTTCATCGGCCTCGTCGCCTTCAGCGCGGCCACGCTGCGGTACCTGCACCGCCGCACGAACCTCCTCCAGACGCTGATTCTGCTCGTCGCGTCCTTCATCCTGATCATCCCCACCCACATCCTCTGGAACCTCGCCGCCCTCGCCCTCATCGCCGTCGTGTACTTCTGGCAGAAGGCGGGGAGCCGGAACGAGCCGCCCGCGGTGGTGGCGACGGCCTGAGGGGGGAGTCGCCAGCCGCCAGGAACAGCCCCCGGCCTGACGGTTCGGGGGCTGTTCCTGTTCTGGTGGCGACGACCTACCTCGTTGCGATCTTCACCCGCCTCTCCAACTGGTCCGTAAAGAGCGTCATCACCGTCGTCAGCGCGAGGTACACGGCGGCGATGGTCGTCAGCACGGGGATGGGCTGGAAGGTCTCGCTCGACACGCGCGACCCGGCGAGGGTGAGTTCGAGCAGGGCGATGGAGGAGGCGAGCGAGGAGTCCTTGAGCAGCGCGACGAGGTTGTTCACCAGGGGCGGCACGACGATCCTGAGGGCCTGCGGAAGGACGACCGTGCTCATGGTCTGCCCGCCGCTCAGGCCCAGGCTGCGCGCCGCCTCGCTCTGACCGCGCGGGATGGCGAGGATGCCCGCGCGGATCACCTCGGCGTTGTAGGCACCCACGTTCAGGGCGAGGGCGATCACGGCGGACCAGAACTCGTCGAGGCGGATGTTCAGCCCGACCGCTTGCAGGATGGGCGGCAGCGCGTTGTACACGAACAGAATCTGCACGAGCAGGGGCGTGCCCCGGATCAGCCAGATGAAGAGCCCGGCGGGCGCGCGCCGGAGCCACAGCGCACTCGTCCGCTGGATGCCCGCCACGACGCCGATGATCAGCCCAATCAGCCCGCTCACCACGGTCAATTGCAGGGTCATCCGCGCGCCCTCCACGAACAGGTCGGCGCGGGGGCCGATGGGGTCGGGAACTGCGCGCAATACCTGGGTGATCACGAAAAAGAGCAGCAGGAAGGCGGCGACCGCGCCCACGAGCCACAGCAGCAGATTCACGCCGCCGAGGGGTGGCCGGGGCGTGGTCTTTCGGGCCGTCATTCGTCGTCCCCGGCGGGCGAAACGGAGTGGAATGTGGGTTGGGTTGTCATTGGCCGATCATTCCACAAATCGCGGCGTCCGGTGCCCGTCTGCGTGAGCCGCTCGGGGGTGGAAGTGCCGTCGTGTACGCAGAAAAATCCCAGCCGTCCGCGGGCGGCTGGGAGAGCGGAGCGGCGTGGGCTCAGCGGCAGCGGATGTCCTGGCCGAAGTACCCGCCGCTGACCCGCGCGTAGGTGCCGTTGTTCTGCACCTTGGTCAGGGCGGCGTTGAGTTCCTTGAGCAGGCTGGAGTTGCCCTTGCGCACCGCCATGCCGATGCGCTCGTTGAACAGCAGGTCGCCCTGCACGAGCTTGCCCTTCTGCGCCTTCACGAGGTCGAGCCCGGTGAACTTGTCGCCCACCCAGGCGTCGGTGCGGCCCGCCATCAGCGCGGCCTGGGCGTCGGTGTCCTTGGGGAAGGTCTTCACGTCGCCCACACCGGGCACCTTGCGCACGTTCTCCAGGTAGGTCGTGCCGACCTGCACGGCGACCGCCTTGCCCCGCAGGTCGGCGGCGGTCTTGGGGCCCCCCGGCCTGGAGACGATGGCGCCGCCCGTGCAGTAGTGCGGGTTGGCGAAGTCCACCGCCCGCGCCCGCTCGGGCGTGATGCCGTGAGAGGCGATCACGAAGTCGTAGCGGTCCTGGTTCAGCCCGATCAGGAGGTTGTCGAAGGGCTGGGTCACCCACTGCACCTTCAGGCCCATCGTCTTGGCCATTTCGCCCGCGAGGTCCACCTCGAACCCCGTCAACTCCTTGCCCTTCAGAATGTTGAAGGGCGGGAAAGCACCTTCCGTGGCGATCCGGATGGTGCCGCTGCGCTTGATCTCGTCCCAGGTGCGCGCCTCGGCGGCGCTGGCGAGGAGAGTCAGGGCGGTGAGGGTCAGCAGGGCTCTTTTCATCATGCGGGTTCCTCCGTTGTCGGGCTGGGCGGGATGTTTTCGGCACTCTAGCGTCTGGATGAAGGTGTGAGGAAGACCACGCGGATGAGGAAGCTGACGCGGCTCACACAAAAACGCCGCCTCCAGGGAGAAGGCGGCGCTGCGGGGACGGGTGCGGCTCAGTCGTCGGCGGAGACGCTGCCGAGGTTGACGACCCGGCGCGAGGCGTCGTTGTCGTACTCGTAGCCCAGGCCGCGGGTGTCGGCCTGCCCGCGCGTGCCGGTCGGCGTGCCGCGGTCGATGGCCGCCTCCGAGGCGGTGTCGAAGGCGTGCAGACGGGTCTGGTCCACGAGCAGCTCGATGTCGTCGCCAGGCTGCAAGAGGGCCTGCCCCTCGATCTTGGCGGTGAGGGTCTGCCCCGCCACGTCGATGATCAGGTCGGTCTGGGCGCCGAGCGGCTCGACGACCACGACCTTGCCGCGCAGCACGTTGGTGCCATGCGGAATGTCGTTCTGGCCGTGCCCCACCACGCCGAGGTGCTCGGGCCGGATGCCCATGAACACGTCCTTGCCCTCGTACGCCCGCAGGCTCTGCGCGAGGCGGCCCATCGGGGCGACGCGGCTCTCGCCGATCACGAACTCGCCCCCCTGCACCTTGCCCGTCAGGAAGTTCATCGAGGGGCTGCCGATAAAGCCCGCCACGAACTTGTTCTGCGGGAAGTCGTAGAGGTTCATCGGCGTGTCCACCTGCATGATCACGCCGTCGCGCATCACCACGATGCGGTTGCCGAGCGTCATCGCCTCTACCTGGTCGTGCGTCACGTAGATGATCGTGGCACCCAGGCGGCGGTGGAGTTGAGAAATCTGCGAGCGCATCTCCACGCGCAGCTTCGCGTCGAGGTTGCTCAGGGGCTCGTCCATCAGGAAGACCTTCGGCTCGCGCACGATGGCGCGGCCCATCGCCACGCGCTGACGCTGACCGCCCGAGAGCTCCTTGGGCTTGCGGCCCAGCAGGTGCTCGATCTGGAGGATCTTCGCCGCGTCGCGCACCCGCTTGTCGATCTCGTCTTTCGGCGTCTTGCGCAGCTTCAGGCCGAAGGCCATGTTCTCGTAGACGTTCATGTGCGGGTAGAGCGCGTAATTCTGGAAGACCATCGCGATGTCGCGGTCCTTGGGAGGCACGTCGTTCACGATCCGGTCGCCGATGCGCAGGGTGCCGTCCGAGATGTCCTCCAAACCCGCGATCATGCGCAGCGTGGTGCTCTTGCCGCAGCCCGAGGGCCCCACGAACACCATGAACTCGCGGTCGTTGATGTGGAGGTTGAAATCCTTCACCGCGTGGTGCTTGGTGCCGTAACGCTTGTTGATGTGCTCCAGAACGACTTCCGCCATGATGAGGCCTACCTTTCGCCCCTGCTCTTGCCCGTGAGAGGTCTCCGTGGGAACGGGAATCGGGCAACCGGGGTACGAGAACGAGAGTCCCGGGGTTTACGCTGACGCTGGGTTGACGGGTGAAGTTTACCACGGGCGCAAGCGCGGCGGCTGGACCCGGATCAAGACAGGGGCTCCCCCCGGCAACGGAAAAAGGGCGCAGACCCACCGGCCCACGCCCTCTTCCCCGACCGACGCTCAGCTCGCCTGCCCGAACTCCATGCGGAAGACGTACTTCGTCACTTCGCCCTTGAGGTTGTCGATCATGTCGTTGAACATGTTCGTCGCCTCGAACTTGTACTCGGTGAAGGGGTCGCGCTGGCCGTACCCGCGCAGGCCGATGCCCTGCCGCAGCACGTCCATGCCGTGCAGGTGCTCTTTCCAGTGCTGGTCCACGACCTGCAAGAGAACGTAGCGTGACAGGCTGTTGAGCATCGTCGGGCTGAGTTCGTCCTTGCGGGCGTCGAAGGTGTCGGCGACCGCGCCGAGCAGGTGCGCGTGCGCGTCCGCCGGGCTCATGCCGCGCAGGGCCTCGAAGTCGTAGTCCCCGAGCTGGGGCACCGCGTCGAGCATGTTGGTGCGCAGGGTCTCCAGGTCCCAGGCTTCCGGCGCCTGGTCGGCGGGCGCGTGCATGGCGAGCTGCATCTCCGCGAAGTCCGCGATCATCCCCTCGGTCGATTCCTCCACGTCCTCGTCGGCGCCGAGGAGGACCTCGCGGCGCTGGGCGTAGATCGTGTCGCGCTGCTTGCTCATCACGTTGTCGAACTCGAGGAGCTGCTTGCGGATGCCGAAGTTGCGGTCCTCGACCCGGGCCTGCGCGCGCTCGATGGCGCCCGTGACCATCTTCGCCTCGATAGGCTGCGTGTCGTCCATCCCCAGGCGGTCCATCATCGCCACCACGCGCTCGTTGGCAAAGAGGCGCATCAGGTCGTCCTCGAAACTCACGTAGAAGCGGCTGGAGCCGGGGTCGCCCTGACGCCCGGCGCGGCCCCGGAGCTGGTTGTCGATCCGCCGCGACTCGTGCCGCTCGGTGCCGATGATGTGCAGCCCGCCGATCTCCTGCACGCGGGCCCGGTCGGCGATGGTGTCGGTCTGGAGCCCCTGCGCCTGCCGGATGAAGTCGGCGGTCATGCCGGGAATCCGCAGGCCCAGTTCCTCGGCCCCCGGGTCCTGGCGGCTGATCGCCTTGATAAAGGCCTCGACCTCCGGCGCGTAGCGGCTCAGGCCGAGCTGCCCTTCGATCGCCTCGCCCAGGATGTACTCCGCGTTACCGCCCAGCATGATGTCGGTGCCGCGCCCCGCCATGTTGGTGGCGATGGTGACGGTGCCCGACCTGCCCGCCTGCGCGATGATGCTCGCCTCCTGCGCCTCGAACTTGGCGTTCAGGACCGCGTGCTGAATCCCCGCCTCCTGCAAGAGGGCGCTGAGCTGCTCGCTGGTGACGATGCTGGCCGTGCCGATCAGGACCGGGCGCCCGGTCGCGTGCATCTCCCCCACTTCCTCCACGACCGCCCGGTACTTGCCCAGCCGCGTGCGGTACACGAGGTCGTCGGAATCCTTGCGGATGACCGCCCGGTTGGTGGGGATCACCAGCACGTCCGAGCCGTAGATGTCCAGGAATTCCTTCTCCTCGGTCTTGGCGGTGCCCGTCATCCCGGCGAACTTGCCGTACAGGCGGAAGAAGTTCTGGTAGGTGATCGTGGCGAGCGTCTGGTTCTCGTTCTCGATCTTGACGCCTTCTTTCGCCTCGATGGCCTGGTGCAGCCCCTCGCCGTAGCGGCGGCCCGGCATCGAGCGGCCCGTGAACTCGTCGATGATGATGACCTCACCCTCGGCATTCACGATGTAGTCCTTCTCGCGGTGGTAGAGCTCACGCGCGCGGATCGCCTGGGTGATCATGTGCGCCTTGTCCATGTTCTCGGGGCTGTAGAGGTCATTTAAGGAGAGCAGCCGCTCGATCTTGGAGATGCCCCCCTCGGTGAGGTGGACCTGCTTGCCCTTCTCGTCGATGGTGTAGTCGCCCGTCGGCTCCGCGCGCTTGCCGGGCTCGGCGGGCTCGCCCCGTTGCAGGCGGCGGATCAGCTTGGCGTACACGTAGTAGAGGTCGGTCGCCTTCTCGGCGGCCCCCGAGATGATCAGCGGCGTGCGGGCCTCGTCGATCAGGATGGAATCCACCTCGTCCACGATGGCGAAATTCAGCGGATGGTCGGCCCGCAGCACGAGCTGTTCGCGGCTCTGGGCCATGTTGTCGCGCAGGTAGTCGAAGCCCAGCTCCGAGTTCGTGACGTAGGTGATGTCGCAGGCGTAGGCGGCCTGGCGCTGGTGCGGCTGCATGTCGCGGGTGATCAGGCCGACGGTAAGCCCGAGCGTCCGGTAGAGCAGCCCCATCTCCTCCGCGCCGACCCGGGCGAGGTAGTCGTTCACCGTAACGAGGTGGGTGCCCTTGCCCTCCAGGGCGTTGAGCGCCAGGGCCAGGGTGGCGACGAGCGTCTTGCCCTCGCCCGTGCGCATCTCGGCGATGCGGCCCTGGTGCAAGGCGGTGCCGCCGATAAGCTGCACGTCGTAGTGGCGCTTGCCGATGGAGCGGCGACCGGCTTCCCGGATCAGGGCGAAGGCGGGGATCAGAACGTCGTCGAGGGACTCGCCGCCCTCCTGCACCCTTTTGCGCAGCGCCATGAACGCCTCGGCGAGGTTCTCGACCCTCGTCGTCTCTTCTTCGAGCGCGTTCACGGGCTGCACCACCGTTTTCACGATGCGCTGCACGTCGCGCTGGTTGTTGTCGAACACTTTGTTCAGGACACGGAACATGACACCGGAGTATAGCGCGCTGGGCGTCACGCCCGCCTGACAACTTGAGTGAGACAGGCTTGAGGAGGTTGAGTTGGGAGGGCTCAGGGTCGGGGTGCGATAAACTCGCGCGAGGGGGGAACGGAGGGAGACCATGACCAAAACCGTCGATTTCGAGCAGTTCGCGGCGCAGATGTCGCAATTCCTGCGGGAGGCGGAGGCGGGGGAAACGATCGTGATCACGCGGGACGGCAAACCTGCCCTCCAGCTTCAGGCTGCTGGCGCCCGGGTGGAGCGGCAGACAGCAGAGCCCTTGATGACTGCCTGGGATATCTTCAAGGACGCTCCCAGGGCTTCTTCCGAGGAGGAAGAACTGCCCCTGCCAGAGCGTGGGGGAAGGGACCGAGGGACGCCCTTCCATTTCGACGGTTGACCGTATATCTCCTGGATACCAACGTGGTCAGCGAGGAGACGCGTGCCCGGCCTGACCCGGAAATAGAGCCCTGGCTGCGAAGCATCCCGCCCCATACCATCTTCCTGAGTGTGTCGACGCTCGGCGGGTTGGAAAGGGGCATCATCCGCTTGGAGCGGCGTTCCGGTGGGCCGACTCGGCGGAGCCGCGACCTGAGGAACTGGCTTTCGTCGACGCTCGCACCGCGTTTCGCAGGACGCATCCTGCCCGTCAGCGTGCCTGTCGCCAGCGTCTGGGGTCTGCTGCTCGACCTCGGCGAGGCGGCTGGGCATCCCGCCGCCCCGGTAGACGCCCTCCTCGCCGCGACGGCCCTGCACCACCGCCTGACCCTCGTCACCCGCAACACCGCCGACTTTCAGGCCCTCGGCGTCCCGTTCCTCAACCCCTGGGAAGGCTGAGCCCTACGCGTTCGCCAGCGGCGCGTAGGCCACCGCCCCCTCGCTGAGAGGACTGGGTTCCCGTCCCGCCCGGATGGCCGCCGCCCCCGCCAGCGCGATCATCGCCCCGTTGTCGGTATTCAGGCCCTTTCCCGGGAACACTGACCGCACGCCGGTCGCCGCGAAGGCTTCCCGCAGCGCCCGGTTCGCCGCCACCCCGCCGGAGACGACCACCGTGTCCCGCCCGTGCGCCACCGCCGCACGCAGGGTGGTCTTCACCAGGAAGCGCACGGCGGCCCGTTCGAAGCCCGCGGCGAGGTCTTCCGGCTTGGCCCCGGCCTTGTGCGCGAGGAGGGCGGCGGTCTTGAGTCCGCTGAAGGAGAAGTCGAAGCCCTTCTGCCCCTGGAGGGGTTCCTTGAAGGGCACGGCGTCGGGATCACCCTTTTGCGCCGCCTCGCTGATCGCCGGGCCGCCCGGGTAGCCCAGACCGGCGAGCCGGGCAATCTTGTCGAACGCCTCTCCCGCCGCGTCGTCTCGCGTGGCGCCCACAAGGACGTACTCGCCCTCGCGCGGCACGTCGAAGAGGTGGGTGTGCCCGCCGCTCACCACGAGGGCGAGGTAGGGCGCCGTGAGGTCGGCCTCGCTCGCCGCCGCGAAGATGTGACCTTCGAGGTGGTGGGCCGCGTAGAAGGGGACGCCGAGCGCCTGTGCCAACCCCTTGCCGTACATCAGCCCGACGAGGAGGGCGCCGACGAGGCCGGGGCCGGAGGTGGCAGCGACGGCACCCAGATCGTTCAGACGTAAGCCCGCCTCCGCCAGCGCGTCCGCGGTCACCCGGTCGATGCGCTCGACGTGCTCGCGGCTCGCCAGCTCAGGCATGACGCCGCCGTATTGGGCGTGAACGGTCTGCGACCACACCCGGTTCGCCAGCACCCGCACCGAGCCGTCCGGGGCGAGTTCCACGATCCCGACCCCCGTGTCGTCGCAGGAGGTGTCGATGCCGAGGATATGCAGGGGACGTTCGGGGCCGCTCATCGCGGGGGAGTGTAACAGGGCCAAGCAAAACAGACGAGGCGCGTGGGCACCAACACCGCTAGAGTGCGGTTATTCCACGAGAGGATCCGTCCACGATGCGTTTACGTTGAGCCCCAGACCTGACGGTTGGCCCGCCGATTCGATGCGGCGTCTTCGTTCTGTTCTGGAGGTTCACCCATGCACTGGTCCCACTCTTTCTACGAGCGGCAGGACGCCCTGACCGGCTGCTATCACTCTCCCATCCACCCTTTCCACACGGCCCTGGCGGCGAGGATCACGGCCCACCGGGGACGCGCGGGCTCCCTCCTCGAACTCGGCGCGGGCGGGGGGCAGTTCGCCACTTGCGCCGCCCTCCTCGGCCATCAGGTCACGGCACTCGACCTGCGGGCGAGAGCGGGAGAGCAGACGCGATCACTCGCTGTCCAACACGGCGTGACCGTTCAAACCCTGACGGGCGACTTCTACACCCTCGACCCGGGCGGCCCCTTCGACACCGTGTGCTACTGGGACGGCTTCGGCATCGGGGAGGACGCGGACCAGCGGTTCCTGCTCTCCCGAATAGCCCGCTGGCTCGCGCCGGGAGGCACAGCTTACGTGGAGGTGGATACCCCCTGGTACTGGGCCGGGCACGCGGGCTTCACCCAACGCACCGAGGGATACACCCGGACCTACGGCTTCGACGCGGAGGGCTGCCGGATGCTCGACACCTACGCGCCGACCGACGAGGACCCCTTCACCCAGTCGCTGCGCTGCTACAGCCCCGCCGACCTGCGCCTGCTGCTGCCGGGCACGGGGCTGACGCTGGCGGAGGTGTGGCCGGGTGGGTCGTACGACCCAGAGGCGGGGGTGTACCACCCGGAGGTTTCCCTGGGCGAGGCGATGACCTTCGCGGCGGTCCTCACACCCGCCTGAGCCTCTACCAGTGCCGCGTGTCGTGGGCGGGTTCTTCCGCCAGGAGCCACAGGTTGCGGCCCTGCCGGGCGGCGTCGCGCTGGGCGTCGAGGAGCACGGCCTCCAGCTCGGCGCCGAGGTTTTTGTGCCGCTTGCGGAAGTGGGCGTAGTCGCACAGCACGAGGGCGAAACGGGTGGGGCGGGCTTCCGGGTCGGTGAGCACGTCGTAGAGGGCGTCCCAGTTGCGCCCGAAGCTCTCGCTGAGCGCCAGGCCGCGCAGCAGGGCGAGCATCAGGCTGTCCTTGTCACGGACCCCCGAGAGGTCCACCTCGCGCACGGCCACCCGATACCCGGCGGCGATCATGCGCGGGTCGTGGGGGGCGGGCTGAATCCCTTCGGGGGGGGCGTTGAACACGTTGATCACGGCAGGATTCTCCTGAACGACGAGTAGTGGTCGCCCGTGTAGTAACACTCGCCCACGCTGCGCGTCTGCCCGCCGCAGACGATCCGCCGCGCGCCCCGGTCGTTCTCGCCGGGGGTGGGCACGGTGTACTCGCGGTAGTAGCCCCGGTTGCGCCGCGGCAGCAGGCCCTCGCGGTTGCCGAAGGTGCTGCCGTCCTTGGCGTGGGGAAAGGGACCGCCCGCCCGGATCAGGGTCAGGGTGCGGCGGGCCTCGCGCGGGAGCCCCTGCGCGGCGACAAAGGGCAAGCCGCTCTGCGGGTCACGGGGAGGCTGGGTTGTGGTCCGGGCCGTCTGAAGCTGCGCCCCTGAGTCCTGCCCCGACCCCGGCGGCGAACAGCCGAGCAGCAGCGCACCGAGGACGACGGGCCGCAGGAAACGCAACGGAGCGGGTAAGCTCATCGGCACGAGTCTAGAGCGCCCCGCGCCGGCCCGTCTTCCCCCTTCCCGAAGGCCCCCCTCAGGTCACCTCATCCAGCCAGGCGAGCAGCCCCGGCAGCAGCGGGACGAGCCCCTTGTACGCCACCTGCTCGGGTGTCATGGTCCGCAGCGCGGCGGCGAGGGCGCGGGCGTGCGCGGGGTCGGCCACCGCCTCCCGCAGCGGGTAGACGTAGGGCCGGATGGTGAAGAGGGCGCCCTGAGCTTCCGGAAACCCCGTCAGCGTCTGCCGCTCCACCCGCAGGAAGGCCCGGTCCGGATCGAAGCGGGTCTGGGGGGCGCGGTCGGCACTCCGCGGCGCGGCGGGGTGGTGGTCGAGGCGGTCACTCATGGCGACCCCCCAGGCGAAGCGGACGAAGGGACCCCGGTTGACCACCGCGTCCACCAGCCGGGGCGCGGTCGCGTTCATCGGCCCGCTTCCGGCGACGGGCTCGTGCACGGCCACGAAGTCCCGCCCCAGCTTCTCTCGCGGGTCCCAGTGCTGCGGCGAGAGGACGTGCAGGGCCACCACCCAGTCCCCACCTTCCGGACGGCGGGCGACGAGGGCGAGGTCTTCGGGAGCGTTCAGCCCCAGGAAGTCGAGCGCGTTCACCGGCGTCAGGTCGGCGATCAGGGGGGCGAGGGGCGCGTCGAAGTGCCGCAGGTTCTCCACCGCACCCCAGCGCGGGTCGAGGTCCGCCACCCAGCCGAGCGCGTGGTTGGTGAATGTCCGCCCGTCCCAGGTCAGCACGCCGCCGCTCCCCTCGGCGAGCGTCCGGGCGACGAAGGACAGGGCTGCTTCTCGCAGCTCGGGCGTCAGGGCCGCCTCCCCCGTGTACTCGTGAAGCGCGCGACGGTGGGCGGCGGCTTTACTCTCCACGAAGTGCGGGTACTCGCGGTCGAGGGCGAAGGTGTGCGCCTCCACGACCGCGCCCGCCTCCGGTCCCACCCACGGGACCCCCTGCTCTCCCAGCCGGTACAGCCCCGCCGAGACGGTGTAGCGCCCGGTCAGGAAGGGGCGGTAGAGGGTCGGGGGCGAGTCGAACACGCGTTTAGTCTCTCAAATGGCGAGGGGCGGAAGGGACACAAGTTCACCCTCCCGCCCTTCCGACCCCTTGTCCTGCGTCCAGGCGACCGCCCTACGCCAGGCTGCCGTTGCTCATCGTCCCGGTGGCGATCAGGATCAGGATCAGGATGCCGACCACCACGCGGTACACGGCGAAGCCCTTGAAGTTGTTCGTGGACACGAAACGCAGCAGCCAGCCGATGGCGAGGTACGCGACCACGAAGCTCGTGACGGCCCCCAGCAGCACGTTGAGGAGGCCGATCTGCGCGAGGATGTCGCGGCTGCGGATGAAGTCGAGCAGGGCCGCGCCGCCCAGGGTGGGCACCCCCAGGTAAAAGGAGAACTGGGTCGCCGTCGGGCGGTCGAGGCCCATCAGCATGCCGCCCAGGATCGAACTCGCCGAGCGCGAGAAGCCCGGCCACAACAGGGCGAGACACTGCACCGCCCCGATCAGGAAAGAGCGCCGCACGCCGATCTCCTTGATGCCGTGGACGTTCGGCGTCACGCGGCGGCTCTCGATCAACCACATCAGGACGCCGCCCACGATCAATGCCCAGGCCACCACGCTCGGGCGGAAGAGGGCCGCCTTGATCGCGTCCCCGAAGAGCAGGCCGAGGACCACGGCGGGGATGCAGGCGGCGGCCACGCCCAGCCACAGCCGCTGGGTGGGCCGGTCGTGCCCGATGTCGCGTCCCTGTTGCAAGAAGTCGCGCCAGTAGTACGCCAGGACCGCCAGGATCGCGCCCCCCTGGATCACCACCTCGAAGGTGTCCTTGACCTCCTTGGGCCAGGGCACGCCCATCAGGTTCCCGACGACGATCAGGTGCCCGGTCGAGCTGATCGGCAAAAACTCGGTGATGCCCTCCACGATCCCGTAAACGATGGCGTAAAACCAATCCATAATCCGGGGGAGCGTAGCACTTCCGCCCTTGCGTCAGCCTCACCCCAAAGGGGGACACTGGACCCGTGCCCTTCGACGCCTACCTGCGCCGCTGGAATCTCGCTCCCGACGGCGAGCCCCTCCACACGAACAGCAGCGACCTGTTGCCCGTGCGGTTCGCGGGAGAGCCAGCGATGCTCAAGGTCGCCCGCATCGACGAGGAACGGGTCGGCAACGGGTTGATGGTCTGGTGGAACGGGCAGGGAGCGGCCCGCGTCCTGCGGCACGACGAGGAAGCGGTCCTCTTGGAGCGGGTGGAGGGCGACCTCTCCCTCGCGGACATGGTTCAGGCCGGGCAGGACGACGAGGCGAGCCGGATTCTGTGCGGGGCGGTGGCCGTGCTGCACGAGTCGCGCGCCCAGTCCTGGCCGGACCTGCCGCCCCTGGAGCGGTGGTTTCGTTCGCTGGAGGAGATGGCACCTCAGGTGGGCGGGGTGCTGTCGCTGGCCCTGGAGACGGCACAGCACCTCTTCCGCGACCCCCGCGACGTGCGGCCCCTGCACGGCGACCTCCACCACGGCAACGTCCTCCACAGCCGCGAGCGGGGCTGGCTGGCGATTGACCCCAAGGGACTCATCGGCGAGCGCGGTTTCGACTACGCCAACCTTTTTTGCAACCCGGACTTGAACTTTGCCGCGACCCCAGGACGCCTCGCCCGCCAGGCCTTCATCGTCTCGGAGTCGGCAGGACTCGACCGGCGGCGCCTCCTCCAGTGGATTTTCGCCTACGCCGGGCTGTCGGCAGCCTGGCACCTGGAGGACGAGGAACCCAATCTCGCCGATCACACGGTCGAAATTGCCCGCATCGCCGCCGCCGAACTCGGCTTCTGACCTGCTATACTCCGCGTTTGGGTGCCCCCGTGACCCCTGCCCGCGCGTGCTGGAACGTCGTGCGCGGGCCTGGCCGAGCGAGCGCCGACCCTGGAAATGGGCGAGGCGTGCGGCTGGCGCGAGGACGGCAAACTTTTTCCCGACCAACGTTCAGGAGTTTTAATGTCGTACATCAGCATGAAGCAGCTTCTCGAGGCGGGCGTGCACTTCGGGCACGAGACCAAGCGCTGGAACCCCAAGTTCAAGCGCTTCATCTTCGCGGAGCGCAACGGCATCTTCATCATCGACCTGCAAAAGACCCTCAAGCAGATCGACCGCTCGTTCGACTACATCAAAGACCTCTCCGAGCGCGGCGGCGTGATCCTTTTCGTGGGCACCAAGAAGCAGGCGCAGGAGATCGTGGAGCTCGAAGCCCGCCGCACCGGAATGCCGTTTGTCACGAGCCGCTGGCTGGGCGGGATGCTGACGAACTTCCGCACCATGCGCACCCGCATCGACCGCCTCAACGAACTCGACGACATGTTCGAGACGGGCGCCGTCAACAACCGCCCCAAGGCCGAGCGCGTGGAACTCGGCGCCGAGCGCGAGCGGCTGCTGCGCTTCGTGGGCGGCATCCGCAAGATGACCCGCCTGCCCGACGCGATCTTCGTGGTGGACCCCACCAAGGAAGTCATCGCCGTGCAGGAGGCGAACAAGCTCGGGATTCCCGTGATCGCGCTGGCCGACACCGACTCCGACCCCGACGTGATCGACTACATCGTGCCCGGCAACGACGACGCGATCCGCAGCATCCAGCTCATCACCCACCGCATCGGCGACCTCGTGGTCGAGGCGCGCGGCGGCGGTGAAGACGTGAGCGGGGCGCGCGTCGAGGAGGGCAACGCCGACATCGAGGCCGCCGAGGAGGACGTGGAGGGCGACACCACCCAGCTCACGAGCACGCAGGGCCGCTCCTAAGCGCCCACCACTGTGCACCGGGGGCGTCTGGAGCGAACGAGGCTCGGGCCGCCCCCTTCCTAAGACCGAAAATTCAGACTCAGGAGGTACGCCCCCATGATGGAATCGATCAAGAAGCTGCGCGAGCTGACCGGCGCGGGCATGATGGACGTGAAAAAGGCCCTCTCGGACGCCGGCAACGACGAGGACAGGGCGATTGCCCTGCTGCGCGAGCGCGGCATCGTGAAGGCCGCCAAGAAGGCCGACCGCGAGGCGAAGGAAGGGCTGGTGCGCTTCGCCCTGGAGGGCAACCGCGGCGCCATCGTCGAGGTCAACAGCGAGACCGACTTCGTGGCGCGCAACTCGGACTTCCAGGCGCTCGTGGAGCGCCTCGCCCAGGCCGCGCTCCAGGCGGGCACGAACGACGTCGAGGAGTTCCGCACCTTCGCCATGAACGGCGACACCGTGGGCAACACCGTCGCGGCGGCGGCGGGCAAGATCGGCGAGAACATCGTCCTCAACCGCGTCGCCTTCATCGAGGCCGGTGACGGCGAGACGTTGGCCGGGTACGTCCACTCCAACGGCAAGATCGGCGTGCTGGTGGACCTGGCAAACGGCACCGAGGCGCAGGCGAAGGACGTGGCCCTGCACGTGGCCGCCGAGCGCCCGCAGTACCTCACCCGTGACGAGGTGAACCAGGGGGACATCGAGAAGGAGCGCGAGATTCTGACGAACAAGGCGCTCAACGAGGGCAAGCCGCAGCAGATCGTGGAGAAGATCGTCTCCGGCCAGATCGGCAAGTTCTACGAGGAGAAGGTGCTGCCCGAGCAGCGCTTCGTCAAGGACAACAGCGTGACGGTGGGGGGCTACCTCGGCGGCGCGCAGGTCAGGCGCTTCGTCCGGTTCGAGGTCGGCGCGTAAAGAATGGGGGCGGCAAGCGAAGGCCGCCCTTCTTCTTGAGCCGCCCCTCCCCTCCCCTGCCCGGCGGCTCCCCTGTGGCCCGCCGGGTTTTCTCGCTCCCTGACGAGGTGAAGCTGTGTACAAACGCGTCCTGCTCAAGCTCTCCGGCGAATTCCTCTCCGGTGAATCCGGCTTCGGAATCAGCCCCGACACGACGGCGGACCTCGCCCGGCTGGTCACGGGGGCGCTGGACGGTACGGGGGTCGAACTCGCGGTCGTGATCGGCGGCGGGAACCTCTGGCGCGGCGCGCGCAACGGCAAGGGCATGGACCCCGCCACCGCCGACTACATCGGGATGCTGGGCACCGTGATGAACGCGATGGCCCTGCAAGACGCGATGGAGGCGCAGGGTCAGCCCACCCGCGTCATGAGCGCCATCCAGATGCACGCCGTCGCCGAGCCCTACATCCGCCGCCGCGCGATGCGCCACCTGGAAAAGGGCCGCGTCGTGATCTTCGGCGGGGGGAACGGAGCCCCCTTCTTCACCACCGACACGACCGCCACCCTGCGCGCCCTGGAAGTCGGCGCCGACGTGGTGCTGATGGCGAAAAACCAGGTGGACGGCGTGTACGACTCCGACCCGCGCAAGAACCCCGACGCGCAAAAGCTCGACCACCTCAGCCACCGGGAGGTCGTGGAGCGGCGCCTAGAGGTCATGGACGCCACCGCGCTGACCCTGTGCATGGACAAGGGGCTGCCCATCGTGGTCTTCGACCTCTTCCAGGAAGGGAACCTGCGCCGCCTCCTCGCGGGGGAGCGGGTGGGCACGCTCATCGAGAGTTGAGCCGGGCGGGCACATCTTTTCCTCACGGGCTACAATCGGCCTCGACTTCCCGATCCTCTGCAAAGGAGACCCCTATGGCGGACATGAAGGCCATTAGCGTAGACACGCGCGAACGCATGGGCAAGGCCATCGAGGCGCTGGAGAACAATCTCGGCGTGCTCAGGACGGGCCGCGCCAATCCCGGCATCCTCAAGAAGATCACGGTGGACTACTACGGCTCCACGGTCCCCGTCGATCAGGTGGCGAGCATCACCACGCCGGACGCGCGCACGCTCGTGATCACCCCCTGGGACCGCGGCGCCCTGGGGCCCATCGAGCGGGCGATCCGCGACAGCGACCTGGGCCTGAACCCCAACAACAAGGGGGACACCATCTTCATCAGCCTGCCCATGCTCACCGAGGAGCGGCGCAAGGAGCTGGTGAAAAACGCCAAGAATTACGCGGAAGACGCCCGCATCGCCATCCGCAACCTGCGCAAGCATGCCCTGGACGAGGTCAAGAAGCTCGAAGGCGTCAGCAGCGACGACATCAAGCGCGGCGAGGCGGAGGTCCAGAAGATCACCGACGAGTACATCGGGCGGGTGGACCAGACCTTCGCCAAGAAGGAGCAGGACATCCTCGGGTGAGGCTCGCGGCGCTTGAGGGCGGGTGGCTGGGGGCCCGTGCCTCGTGGCAAAAGAGGGTTCTTTTCCAAGCCACGAGCCACACGCTACGGGCCCCCCGTCAGGGGCGTGCATGGAATCCCTGAGCACCCGCGTCCTCACCTCGGTCGTGGGGTTCACGCTCATCAGCGTCGTCGTGTGGCTCGGGTGGGTGGCGATGCTGCCCGCGCTGATCGCCGTGTCGGTGATGGCCATGTACGAATACATCCGGATGCTCGACCGCAACGACATCGACGTGCGGCGGGTCAGCCTGGCGGTATTCGGCACCGCCCTGATCGTGGCGAGCCTGCCGCTGTGGCCGCAGACGCCGTGGCCGGGGGGCTCGTGGCGCGAGGCGGTGCTGACGGTGGCGCTGGGGTACATGCTCGTGATGGAGGTCATGCGGCCCGGCGAGCGCCCGCTGGAGCGCGTCGTGTACTCGATGTTCGGGCTGCTCTACATCCCCTGGCTGCTGGGGTACTTCCTGCTGCTGCGCTACAGCCCGGACGCGGGGGACGGCCTGCTGTACTTCGCGCTGCCGCTGCTCGCCACCTTCGCGGCGGACATCGGCGGGTATTTCGGCGGGCACTTCTTCGGGCGGCGCAAGCTCGCCCCCGAGGTCAGCCCCGGCAAGACGGTCGAGGGGGCCATCGGCGGCCTCGCCTTCAGCTTCCTGACGGTGCTGGTGATGACCCAGCTTGCGCAGGTCTGGTCGCCGCTTCAGGCCCTGCTGTACTCCATCTTCGTCGCCAGCGCCTCCCAGCTCGGGGACCTCGCCGAGAGCCTGCTCAAGCGGGCCCTGAAGACCAAAGACTCGGGAAGCAGCCTGCCGGGGCACGGGGGCTTTCTCGACCGACTCGACAGCCTGCTCTTCGCGGTTCCGGCGACGTATCTGTTCTTGAATATCAACGTGTTTACGCGGTAAGTGGGAAGTGGTGAGTGGGAGAAGAGGCCCCGGCGAAGGCTAGGGCCTCTGCATCTTTCTCCACTCACCACTGACCACTGACCACTCACCACTGTTTCCCCCGCCCCCATGCGCCATCCTGTCCGGGTGAGGCTCACGGTTCTGGGCAGTACGGGCAGTATCGGCACGCAGGCGCTCGACGTGGCGCGGGAGCGGGGCTGGTCGGTGGGGGCGCTGGCCGCCGGGCGAAATCTCGACGCGCTGGAGGCGCAGGTGCGCGAGTTCCAGCCCGAGGTGGTCAGCGTGGCGGAGGAGGCGTTCGCGGCGGCGCAGGCGCGCCTGAGAGAAGGACAGCCGGGCGTGCGCGTGATCGCCGATCCCGCCGAGGTCGCGGCCCTTCCGGCGGATGTGGTCGTGAACGCGATGAGCGGGCTCCTCGGCCTCTCCCCCACCCGGGCGGCGCTGGAGGCGGGCCGCGCGGTCGCGCTGGCGACGAAGGAGGCGATGGTCACGGCGGCGGACCTGATCTGGGGGGCGGCGGCCCTCGGCGGGGGGCGGCTGGTGCCGGTGGACTCCGAGCACACGGGCGTCTACCAGTGTCTCACGGGCGAGGACATGGCGGATGTGGCCGAACTCATCCTCACGGCGAGCGGCGGCCCCTTCCGCGACGGCCCGGCGGACCTTTCCGGGGTGACACCCGAGCAGGCCCTCAAGCACCCCTCGTGGAGCATGGGACCGAAAATCACCATCGACTCGGCCACCCTGATGAACAAGGGGTTGGAGGTCATGGAGTGCGCCTCGCTCTACGGGCTGCCCCTCTCGCAGGTGGACGTGGTGGTCCACCCGCAGAGCGTGGTGCACGCGGCGGTGCGGTTCCGGGACGGCAGCCTCAAGGGGCAGTTCGGGCCGACCGACATGCGGCTCGCCATCGCCTACGCCATCGACGCGGCGCCGACCGGCATGACCCGGCCCGGCGACGTGCGGGGCGCGCGGCGGGGGCCGGAGGTCGCCGGGCACCTCGGCTGGCCCATCCGGGGGCAGTGGGAGTTCCGGGAGCCGGACGCGGCCCGCTTTCCCTGCCTCGGCCTCGCGTACCGGGCGGGTGAGGCGGGCGGGCTGCTCCCCACGGCGCTGAACGCGGCGGACGAGGTGGCGGTGGCGGCCTTCCTGGCGGGGAGACTCGGTTTCACCGACATCCCGCGACTCATTGAGCGGGTGCTGGACGAGACACCCGCCGGGACGCTGAGTTGGGAGACCTGGCAGGAGACGGAAGGCTGGGCGCGCACCCGGGCCGAGGAAATCGTGCGGACGGGGGTGCGGGCGTGAACGTCTTTCAGAGCATCGCCGCGGCCCTGACGCCCGTGGGCCTGCTGTGGACCCTTCTGATCATCAGCGTGGCGACTTTCCTGCACGAGCTGGCGCACTACGCGCTGGCGAAGAGGCAGGGGGTGCCGGTGCGGTCTTTCAGCGTGGGCATGGGGCCGGTGCTCCTCAGGCGGATGTGGCGGGGCACCGAGTGGCGGGTCAGCCTGCTGCCCATCGGCGGCTACGTGGAGATCGAGGGCATGGCGCCCGAGGAGGGGCCGGGCGGCACGTACCGTCAGCCCACGCGCGGCTTCGCGGCGCTGCCCGCCTGGGGCAAGGTCGCCGTGCTCCTCGCCGGGCCGCTGATGAACCTCGTGCTGGCGATTGGCCTGATGACGGCCAATTTCACGGCGCAGGGCATCCCGGCCCTCGACCGGGTGCGGATCGAGTCGGTGCGGGAGGGCTCGCGGGCACAAGCACTCGGCCTGCGGCCCGGAGATGTCGTCACGGCCCTGAACGGGCGGGACATCCCGGAGACGACCACCGTGAATGGGCAGACCCGCCCCGGCTGGGAGGGCCTGCGCACCTTCCTCACCAGCGCGGGCCGCAAGACGCTGACGGTCGAGCGGGGCGGCGCGGCGCGCGAGGTGACCTTCGACTGGCAGCCCCGGGTGAACGGCGCCCGGCAGCTTCTCGGCATCGGGTACGGGCCGGACGTGCAGCCCGCGGGCGTGCCCACCGCCTTCGTGACCTCGCTTCAGACGACCGCCGAGGCTGTGCCGCAGATTCTGCGGGCGTTCGGGAACCTCTTCGCGCGCTTTTTCACCCTCGACCTCTCGCGCGACGAGAACGTGACCGGGCCCATCGGCACGGCGGAGGTCGTCAGCCGCGCCGCCGAGGTGAGCCCCTGGGCGCTCGTGCAGGTCGCCATCCTGCTCAACCTCTCGCTCGCTTTCTTCAACCTGATCCCGATTCCGGGGCTCGACGGCGGGCGCATCATGCTCGTCCTGATCGGGGCGCTGCGGGGCCGACCGCTCTCGCTGGCCCAGGAGCAGGTCATCAACGTGGCGGGCTTCGCGCTCGTGATGCTCCTCATGATGTTCGTGGTGGTGCGGGACGTGAGCCGGTTTTTCTAGGGCGGTCAGCCGTCAGCAAGAAGGGGCCCAGCCAGAGCGGCGGGCCCCTTGGTCACGTCTGGCTCAGGTCGCCGCGCTGGGTTCTTCCTTGCCGCCGCGGCCCTCGACGAAGTTCTGGATGGACTTCAGGGCCTTGTCGATGCCCTCCTGAATCTGGTCGTTCGAGGGGGCCTGGCCCGGCATGTCCTCGCCCTGCGCGCGCTGGGGGTCGGGGTCGAAGCGGAGTTTGACGCTGACCTGGGAACCGTCGCCGTCGGGCCTGACTTCCAGGGTGCCGGAGTAGTTGATCTCGCCGTCGCTGCCCCACTCCAGGCGGTGGTTCTGGGCGTCCTGGACGAAGCGCCCGTCGGCCTGGTACTGGTGGCCGTTGGCCTCACCCTCCACCGCGACCCGTTCCTCGCCCTGGGGCTCGGCGCGCTTGGTGGTCGGCAGGTACTTGGGGAGGTTGCGCACGTCGGAGACGAACGCGAACACCTCGTCGGGGGACGCTTGAACACGGCGGGTGCCTTGGTATTCCATGGGGGGCCTCCGGGGCGGATGTGGGCGGCGGGTGTCCGGGCGGGCAGGCCCAGCGTAGGCGCCGCCCGGAGACGAAGCGTGAGGCCAGGGGAACGGCGGACTTTACTTTCGTGCCAGCACTACAGTTGCGCCGCCCTGCCCCCTGCCCGCGGCGGGCGGCTGATCGCCGGGGCCAGGAAGCCTTACCATGAACCGCGATGGGGCAGGCACAGGCGCGCGTGGCGGTCGTAATTCCCGCCTTCAACGAGGAGGACACGGTGGGAAGCGTGGTCCAGGTCGCGCGGGAATTCACCTCCGAGGTGGTCGTCGCCAGCGACGGCAGCAGCGACGGCACCCCTCAGGCGGCGCGCGAGGCCGGGGCGCAGGTCGTGGAGTTGCACGAGAACGCGGGCAAGGGCCCGGCGCTCAAGGCCGCGCTGGAGGCCACAGAAGCGGAGTACGTGGTCATGCTCGACGCCGACCTGATCGGCCTGACGCGCGAGCATCTGGAGGTGTTGCTGCGGCCCGTGCTCGCCGGGGAACTCGACATGGCGATCGGTGTCTTCGAGGGCGGCGGCTTCGTGACCGACTGGGGCAACAAGCTCACCCCGCACCTCAGCGGGCAGCGGGCCTGCCGCCGGGAGTGGTTGCTGGAAGTCCCCCACCTGGGCGAGGAACGCTGGCCCGAGCCGCCCATCACCGACCACCTCAAGAACACCGGGGCGCGCTGGGGCTACGTGGAGTTGCCACAACTGCGCCAGGTGCTCAAGGAGAAGAAGCGCGGCTTCTGGAAGGGCGTGGGCTTCCGCACGAAGATGTACGCCGACCTGCTGACGTACCGGGCCAGGAAAAAGCGGGAGGGGTGAGGCGGGAGAGCCCGCCCTCAAGGCAAGGTGGCGCGCAGCCGGGCGGCGAGGGCGTCCAACTCCGCACGGGGCGGAAAGCGGCTCCAGTCCCCGTGGAGGGCGAACCCGTCTCCCGCAAAACGCGGGAACACATGCAGGTGAACGTGGCTCACCTCCTGCCCCGCCGCCTCGCCGTCCGCGAGGAAGAGGTTGACCCCCTCGCAGCGGACGGCACCCCCCCGCAGGGCCCCCAGGACAAAGCGGCCCACCAGCATCAAGCGTGCGGCCTCCGGGTCTTCGAGTTCTCCCAGGGAGGCGACATGTCGGCGCGGCACGACGAGGACGTGCCCGGGCGTCACGGGGTTGATGTCGAGAAAGGCCGTCACGAGGTCGTCCCCGTGAACGAGACTCGCCTCGGCCTCACCCCGGGCGATCCGGCAGAAGACGCATTCGTGCCCGTGACGGGTCATGGACTTACCCTAGCGCCCAGCGGCGGGAGATGACCGAACCGCCTGCGCCTGCCGCTGCACCCGTGACACCCGCCCCACTCGGTGACGGGCCGCGACGCACGCCGACCGGGGGTCGAAGCAGCGGGAAGGTCAGGTTCAGCGGCGCAGGGCTTCGGCGATGAACCGGCGCAGACGTTGCCCAACCACGTCGCCCTCGGCCTCCACCGTCCCCAGCGCCCTCCACTCGGGCAGCCCGCTCGCCGGGTCCGGCATGGACCGCACGGCGGCGGCGAGTTCCCAGAGGCCCAGGTTCTCCACCCGCCGTCCGGTGATCGCCTCGTACGTCCACAGGAATTCCTCGGCGGCCTCGTCCAGGCCCAGCAGGCGGAGTTCCATGCGGGCGTAGGGGCGTAGGCCACGTCGATGCCGGGGTCACCGTACCCGGCCTCCTCCCAGTCGAGGACGGCGACGATACGACCGCCCTGCCACAGCAGGTTGCCCGCCCAGTAGTCCACGTGGACGAGCGTGGGCGGCACGGGACGCAGGCGCGGCCACAGGTCACGCGCCGCCGTCCACACCTCCAGGGCGTCCTCATGGGGCTCCAGAAAGCGGGGAGGCGTCGGCGTCAGGGCGAACCACGCCACCTCGCGGTTGGCGTCCATCAGGCTCCCGGCGACCTCCTCGCAGGGGACGGCGTGGATGCGCGCCAGCATCTCCGCGAGCGTCCGCGCCCACTCCAGCGGATGGTCCACGCCTACCCACTGCCTCCCGGGCACATACGAGGTCACGATGCCGGGCGCACCCAGCACCTCGCCCCCTCTGTCGAGATACAGGGGCTCGGGGACCGGGACGCTGTGCTGGCGAAGCAGGGTCAGGGCGGCGTACTCGCGCGGGCGCCTTGCGGGCCGGGTCCTCGTTGGCGGGGTTGGAGCGGCGAACGACGAGCCTAAGGGGCACGCCCCGCGACGACCGGGCGTCCACGAAATGCGTGGCATTCGAGAAACTGCCGGGAGCCAATGACACGGCCTGGAGACGGTGCCCGGGGGCGACGATCCCCAACAGGCGCTCCAGAACCTCCGAGGCCAGAGCTTCTCGAAATGGTTCTATGCAACACGCTCACACACCGGGCCGCCCCCGTCCTCCGCGCAATGGCCTACGTTCCCGCCGTTGACCGAGCCCGCCCTCCGGCCCGCCTGGAAACGCGTGCTAGCCTCCCCCTCATGACCGAGCCCGCCGCCGCGCCCGTGACGCCCGCCCCGCTGTTCGACGTGGCCGTGGTGGCGGGCGTGGGGCTGATCGGGGGCAGCGTGGCGCTGGGGCTGCGGCAGCGGTTCCTGGCCCGGCGGGTGATCGGGTTCGACACCAGCGTCGAGGTGCTGCGCGAGGCCGAGGCGCTCGGCGTGGTGGACGAGGTGCGCGCCACCCCGGGCGAGTGGCTGCGGGAGGCCGATCTGATGATCCTCGCCGCGCCGATGCGGGCGCTGGCCCCGCTCGCGCGGGAGCTGGCGCCGTGGCTCTCCCCGAAGGCGCTCGTGACCGACGTGGGCAGCGTGAAGGCCGGGATCGCCGCCGAGATGGAGGCGCTGGGGGTGCGCAACTTCGTCGCCGGGCACCCGATGGCGGGCAGCGAGCGGGGCGGGGTGACCCACGCGCGGGCGGGGCTGCTCGAAAACGCCGTGTGGGTCCTCACCCCCACCGACCAGACCCCGCTGACCGCGCTGAGCAAGGCCCGCACCCTGGTCGAGCACCTCGGCGCGGCCCCCGTCGTGATGCCGCCCGACGCGCACGATGGGCTCGTGGCGACGGTGAGCCACCTGCCGTACCTCGCCAGCCTCGCGCTCACGCACATGGTCGCGCGGGACGAGCGGCTGAGCCTGCTTGCGGCGGGGGGCTTCCGGGACCTGACCCGGGTGGCGAGCGGCGACCCCCGCATGAGCCGGGACATGGTGGTGGAAAACCGCCTGGCCCTGCGGGAAGCCCTGGCCCGCTTCCGGCGGCAGCTCGACCGCCTGGAGGCCGACCTCGACGAGCCGGACGACCTGCTCGACGCCGCGCAGGAGGGCAAGCGCACGCGGGACAGCCTGCCGGTGGTCAAGCGCAGCCTTCTGCCCCCCAAGCACGACCTCGTGGTCGCCGTGCCCGACAGGCCGAATCAGATCGGGGCGGTGACCCAGGCGCTCGGGGCGGCGGGCGTGAACATCAAGGACATCGAGGTCCTCGCCATCCGCGAGGAGGGGGGCGCGATCCGGCTGGGGCTGGAGAGCCCCGAGGACGTGCGCCGGGCGGGCGAGATTCTGGGCGCGGCGGGCTTTGAGGTGCGGGCGCGGGGGTGAGGGGCTCAGTCCTCCCCGAAGTTCTGCTGTAGGCGCTCGGCCTCAGGTGGCGTGACCTGGTGTTGAACGGCGAAGAGGGCCGCCCCGCCCTCGTCGGGATGACGCAGCAGCAGATTGATAAGCACCCACTCCAGCGGTTCTGCCCGCCAGTTGTCCTCTCCCTTCCAACGGAGCCACAGGTGGAAGAGGGCGGCAGCGTTCCCGGCGTGGATGTCCGCGAAATGCTCAACAGACGCGAACATCTCCTCGGCGCTCTCGAAAGGACTGAACGGGGTGAAGTGGGCCAGCGTTTCCAGCGACCACACGAACTCCTGGGCCGCGCGGTACCCGGTGAGGTCCACCCCCGCCCCGCTCACATCGCGCTGGGCACCTCGACCCCGATAAGGGCCAGCGTCTCCTCGAAGCCCTTTCTCAGCCGGGCGACGAGGGCGAGGCGAGCCTCCCGCAAGCCCTCGGGGCTGTGGAGGACGTTGGTGATGGACTTCCCGGCCTTGTCCTTCGCATTGAACCAGGCGTTGAAGGCGGTGGCGAGATCGAGGGCGTACTGGGCGACGACGTGCGGCGAGTGGACCCGGACGGATTGGGCAACGACCTCGGGCAGCTTGGCGACCATCTTGGCAAGGGTCAGGTCCACGCCGGGCAGGGCACCCCAGTCGGCTCCCGTGCCGTCAATGGCATACCCGGCTTCCTGTGCCTTGCGGAGAATACTTGCAGCGCGAACGGCAGCGTACTGCACATAAGGGGCCGTGTCCCCGTTCAGGGCAAGCGCCTGCTCCCAGCGGAAGTCGATCTTGCGGGTGGGCTCGGCCTTGAGCACGGCGAAGCGGATAGCGCCGATGCCGATGCGGCGGGCGATTTCAGGAGCGTCCTCCCGGGCAGCGAGGTCGGGGTTGATCTCGGCGAGGACGGCGAGGGCTCGCCGCTCGGCCTCGTCCATCGCCTCGTCGGCGCTCACGGCGATGCCCTTGCGCCCGCTGATCGTCTGCCCCTCCAGCGTCACGAAGGCGTAGGAGAGGTGGATGCTGCGCTCCTCCTCCTCCGGGTGGCCCGCCACGCCCAGGGACGCCCTCACGATCTTCTGCGGGTGCTCCTGCCGCGAGTCGATCACGTTGATGACCTCCTGCGCGTGGCCGAAGCGTTTCTGGGTGTCGGGCTCTCCGTCGGGGGCGCTCGTCCAGACCGTCTTGCCCTCGGGGTCCTGCATGAAGGGCTTGAACTTCATCCCCTCGAAGAGGCCGAACTTCCAGAACTGGTAACCGATGTCCTTGGCGGCGTACATCGCCGTGCCGTCCGAGCGCATCAGGACGACCTGAGATTCCTCCAGCCCGGGCATGAACTCGGACACGTCCATCACGAACGCACCCGCGTACTTGCCTTCCGTCGGGTGCGAGGTAGAACGGCTCTCCTCCAGAATGTTCATCGCCTGGGCGAGAAAGCCGCTTCCCACCACGTCCGACTCCCAGTTCAGCAGGTCGTAGCGGGCGCCCAGCCGGAAGCAGGTTTCGAGGTGGGCCCTCACGACCTTCTCGATCTCGCCGCGCAGTTCCCCGGCCTCCAGGCGGTGCATGACGGCGCTGATGCCCTCTTCGAGGCTGGGCTTCTCGGGGTCGGCATTCAGGCGCACATAGCCCTCGCCGAGCCAATGGTCGTACTTCTGCACGCCGTCCCAGACGCGGTGGTAGTGATTCACCGCGAAGAGGGCCTCCGCCGCCTGGCGCCCGGTGTCGTCGATGTAGTTCTGGACCTCGACGGTGTGCCCCGCCGCCCGGAAGATGCGGGCCATGCTGTCGCCCAGCACCACGTTCCGCAGGTGGCCGACGTGCAGTTCCTTGTTGGGGTTGACCGAGGTGTGCTCGATGACGACCTTGCCGCCCTTGGCCGGGGTCTCGGTGGGGTCTTCGACCACCCCTCGCACGAACTCGCCCACGTCCACGAAGAAGTTGAGGAAGGGCCCGGTGGCCTCCACCCGCGCGATGCCTGCCGGAAGCTCGACCCGTTGGGCCAGTTGCGAGGCCACCTGCGCCGGGTTCCCGCCGAGCACCTTGGCGATCTGGAAGGCGGCGGGGGTGCCGTAGTCGCCGGGTTTGTTCGCGGGGGTCTCCTGGATGACCACCAGCGAGTCGGTGACGGGGGCACCGAGCGCGGCGGCGGCCTGCTCCACGGCGGCCTTGAGTTGAGCCTTAAGGTCCATAACCGGGGATTTTAGCAGCGGGAAGCGGCTGGGCGCGGCGTCTTCCGACCGCCCCTCAATCCCCTCGGGCCTCTTCTGCGTAGAAATCCGCGATGCCCGCCGCGATGGCCTGCGCGAACCGCTCGCGCCCGCCCGGGTCCATCAGGAGGCGCAGATTGCCCGGGTCGGTCAGGTACGCCGTCTCGACGAGCAGGCTGGGCTGGGTGGTGGGCCGCGTGAGGGCGAGGTCGGCCCCCGGTTTGAGCCCCTGTCCGGGTCCCAGGTCGGGCAGCGTGCGGCGCAGGGCGGCGAGGATGGCGGCGGCGGGGGCCTGCGCCTGCGGGTGCGTGAAGTAGACCTCCGGCCCCCGGATGCCGCGCGGATCGCGCCCGTCGGGCAGGGCGTTGGCGTGGATGGAGACGAGGAGGTCCGCACCCCTCTCCTCGGCGAGGAGGTCACGCTCGTAAAGCCCCAGGGTCACGTCGGCGTCGCGGGTGAGCACCGCTTCGGCCCCCTGGTCGCGCAGCAGCTCGGCCACGCGGCGGGCGATGGGGAGCACGAGGTCCTTTTCGGGCACCCGCAGGCTTCCCGCCCCGCCGAACTGGGTGCCGCCGTGCCCGGGATCGACGACGATCACCCGCCCCGCGAGCGGACGCGCCGGGTCGAGGGTGGGCGGGCGGCGCACGGTCAGGAGCAGGTCGTCACCGTCGTAATTGGCCGTGAAGCCCCAGCGTTGCGGGGCGGTGAGATCGAGGCTCAGCCGCGTCACCCCCAGCGCGGCGGGCTCGGCAGTCACACGCGCGACCAGCGGATCAGTGAGGGGGGCGGGCAGGATCGGCGGCGTGCCCAGGCCGTACAGGGTCAGGGTGAGGCGGCGTCCCTCGCCCTCCTGGGCCACGGTGAAGGGGATGCGGGCGCCGCTGAGGGGAAGGCGGAGGCGCAGGGCCTCCCAGGAGGGAGCGGCGGGCCCACCGTTCGGCGGGTTCGCGGGGGTGAGGGGCGTGAAGGGCAGGGCCGGGAGCAACGTGACGGGTGGCGTGGTGGCCTCGGCGGGCGCGGCGTCCAGGGTGACCTCTCCACTCGGGGCGAGCGTGGGGGCCCCGTCCGTCACGTCCAGTTGCTTCGCCGTGACGAGCACGCTCACCCCGGGGGCGAGGCGGGCGCGCACGTCCTCCCCCACCCGCCCGACGAGCGTGAAGGTCATGCCGTCACGCGGGTACAGGAACGGCCTGCCCTCCAGGGTGGTCACGGCGCCCCCCCCCTCGTTCAGCCCCAGGCCGCGCACGGTGCCGGGCCGCTGGGTGCCGGTGCGGGGTCCCTCTCCCGTGCTCGTCAGGCGCCCCGGGGCGGTGGCCGTGACCCCCCTGCCGTCGCGCCCGGTGAGGCGGACCGTCACGGCAGTGTTCTCGAACCGGGCGGCGACGGGGACCACGTACTCGGCCTCGTAGCGGCCCGGCTCGACCTCCCGCAGGGGAGTCCAGGGGCCGGTGCCCACCCGGTAGGCGGCCCGACCGCCCGGCGAGCCCCGGAAGGACACGGGCACGGCGCGCTCGTCCGGCGAGTCGCGGGCCGTGTCCCAGAACTCGTGGGGCACCGCGGGCGTCACGCTCTTGCGGTCGATGGTCGTGGGTGTGGCGGGCAGCGGACCCGTCGCCGTGCGGATGACCCGCAGCGTCCGCGCGCCCGTCTGTCCGTTCAGTGTGGTGACGAGCCGCAGGTCGTTCGTGCCCACCCGCAGCGGCCACCACAGCATGAACAGGCCGTCTTGCCCCACCGCCACCGCCTGATTTCCGACGCGCAGCCCCGCGCCGGGCGGCACGCTCCCCTCCAGAATCACATGGTCGAACGCGACCCGGTGCCCCTCCGGCGGGTAGGCGACGAACACCTCCGGCGCGGCCCGCGCAGCGGTCAGGACCGGGACGGCGAGCAGGGCAAGACTGAGAAAGACGCGGCGCAGCGGCATAGCGAGGTCTACCACGCCGCGGGAAGCGGAAGGATGAGGCCCCCGAACCTCAGTCCACCCGGCCCACCAGCAGGGCGAGTTCCAGCCCCCTCCTATCAAAAGTGGCACGCCACGTCCGCCTCCCCGAGGCCACTCCACCTGTGCCCAGGCGGGCGCAAGGCGGTGGCTCCCGTCCTCCCTCCCCCTCAGCAACGCGACGCCGCCGGGCGCGAGGCAGGCACGCATCTCCCCGTACAGCGTCCGCTTGCGCTCGTCGGGCAGGTGGTGGAGGGCAAAGCCGCTGACCACGGCGCCGAACGTTCTCAGGTCGGGCAACGGGGCGTTCAGGTCGTGATGGGTGACGGTCACGTTGACTTCTCCCGCAAAGTGAAGGCGGGCCGCGTCCAGCATCACCTCGGAGGCGTCGAGCGCCACGCCCCACGCGTGCCAGCAACGCGAGCGGACGAGGGCGAGCACCCGCCGGGTGTGCGCGGGCAGGAGGTGGGGGAGTAGCCTCTCTCCCACCTTCCGCTGAGGCACGGCATCCTGCGCGGCGAGGGAGGTCCGGGCGTCCTCGGGGCCCGCGGTACTCGGTCATGGGGCTCCTCGGGAACGGGGCCGGGCCGGGGCACGTAAGCTGGGTCATGCCCACCCCCGGAGTGATGGACCTGATCGTGCTGCTGGCCTTCCTCGCCGTGCTGTTCGGCCTCTACCTGCTGGTGAGGGTGATCCGCCGTGCCTGGGACGGAGGCAGCGCCGCACGTGTCCGGGAACTGGAAAGCCGGGTGCGAGACCTCGAAGACGGGCGGTGAAAGGAGCAGGGGCGGCGGCCCACCTGGCAACCCGCCGCCCCTCTCCCCCTTCTCCCGGGTTTACCCGACGCTCGGGCTCGCCACCCCGTCCAGCACGGCGTGGGTGAAGGTCCGCGTGTCCGCCTTCCCGCCCAGGTCGCGGGTGGGGTGCTCGCGCAGGGCCAGGGCCACCGCGCGGTCGATCTGGTTGGCGGCGTCGGGGCGGTGCAGCGAGTGGCGCAGCAGCATCCCGGCGCTCATGATCGCGGCGGCGGGGTTGGCGATCCCCTGCCCGGCGATGTCGGGAGCGCTGCCGTGGATGGGCTCGAAGAGGCCCGGGCCGTCCCCCAGCGAGGCGCTCGGCATCAGACCCAGGCTGCCCGGAATCACGGCGGCGAGGTCGGAGAGGATGTCGCCGAAGAGGTTTTCGGTCACGATCACGTCGTAGCGGCTGGGGTCGGCGACGATCAGCATGGCGACCGAATCCACGTACTCATGGTTAAGGTGGACATTGCGGTACTCGCGGCCTTGCAGGGCGGTCACGTCGCGGCGCCAGAGTTCGGAGACCTCCAGCACGTTCGCCTTGTCCACGCTCGTCACCCGGCCCCGGCGCTGCTCGGCGGCCCAGAAGGCGACCCGGGCCACCCGCTCGACCTCGGGGGTCGTGTAGCGCATGGTGTTGTAGGCCGTGTCCCCCTCGATCCGGCGGTCCCCGTCGAAGTAGATGCCCCCTAACAGCTCACGCACGATCAGGATGTCCACCCCACGCGCCAGCTCGGGCTTGAGGGGCGAGAGGTGTTCCAGCCCCGGCTGCACCCGCACGGGCCGCAGGTTGGCGTAGCAGCCCAGCGCCTTACGCAGCGCGAGCAGGCCGCTTTCGGGGCGCAAGTGGCGCGGGAGGCTGTTCCAGGGGCTGTTCTGCGGGCCGCCTACGGTGCCGAGCAGCACGGCGTCCGCGTCCTTCAGCGCGTCGCGGGTGCGCTGTGGGAAGGGGTCGCCGGACGTG
The DNA here is from genome assembly GCF_002869765.1 of Deinococcus planocerae. Classification (NCBI taxonomy): domain Bacteria; kingdom Thermotogati; phylum Deinococcota; class Deinococci; order Deinococcales; family Deinococcaceae; genus Deinococcus; species Deinococcus planocerae. The sequence continues at coordinate 89,786 of NZ_PNOR01000015.1, forward strand.
TCGTACGCCCCGCCCCCGATGGCGTGTTCCTCGACCGTCACGTCGGGGGCGACCTCGCGGAGGACCTCGACGGCGGCGGCGGTGACCTCCGGCCCGATGCCGTCGCCGGGGAGGGTGACGACCTTAGGCATGGGTGGCCTCCCCCTGGGCGGCCCGCGCGGCTGCCTCGTCGCGCTCCTTCATGTACTCCAGCCAGCCGCCCGCCCGCTGCACGTCGAGGGCAAACTGGGGCACGGGAACGAAGGTGAGGGTCTGCCCCGTCCGCTTGTTCGTGATCGTGCCGCCTGCGAGGTCGAGGGCGGCCTCGTCACCGTCCTCGAACGCCTCGACGATGCCCGCGCACTCCAGCGCGAGGAAGCCGTTGTTGATCGAGTTGCGGTAGTAGATGCGTGCGAAGTTGGGGGCGATCACGGCGGACACGCCCGCCCCGCGCAGCGCCCAGACGGCGTGCTCGCGGCTGGAGCCGCACCCGAAGTCCGCCCCGGCGACGATGATGTCGCCCTTCTGGACGCGCTTGACGAAGCCCTTGTCGTAATCCTCCATCGCGTAGGGCGCGAGTTCGGCCTCCACGTCGGTGGTGAGGTGGCGGGCGGGGATGATCTCGTCGGTGTTGATGTGGTCGCGGGCGAAAACGTGGACTTTGGGCATGGGGACTCCTTGAGGCAGAGTGCGGATGGCAGAAAGCAGAAGGCGGGTCAGTTCGAGGAGCGCAGGCGACCCAGTTCTTCCGGCACGTCCTCGGCGTAGAGGTCGCGCCAGTGTTCGCCGTCGAAGGTGACCTCGGACTCCATGAAGTACTGGGCGGGGTCGTCGGAGTCGCTGATGGCGTCGGTCGGGAGGTCGAGGCGCACCCCCTGCACGGCGGGCAACTCGTCCAGCTCGGCGAGGTGGGGGGCCTCGCCCGCGAAGGTCTCGACCAGCACGTTGCGGGTCCACTCCCCCCAGGCGTCTGAGTCGCCCGCACCTGTCGCTTCGATCAGGTCGGCGCGCACCCGCTCGGCGTGCTCCCCGGGAATCGCGCCCTCCTCCCACTCGACCCGCCCGTCGGCCCACACGGTGACGGGGACCGTCTGCACGTCGAGCATGTTGGAGAGCAGTTCGCCGAGTTCCCCGGTGCCGTCCTCGACGGGCTCGGCGTCCGGGTCGCCGTAGGAGTGCCAGGTCTCGCCGTCGAGGGAGTAGCTTGAGCCCTCCGGGTTGGGGTGGAACTCCACGTTGCCCCGGGTGGCGAAGGCGAGGCTGAGGGGCGATTGCAGCGGCGCGGGCTGCCGCAGCTCCAGCAGCAGGCGGCGGGCGACGGGGACAGGCCCCTCTTCCTGCTCCAGCAGCTCGTGGTGGGTCTGCGCCCACTCCTCGGGCGTTTCGCCATGCCACTCGCGGGTGACGGCCTCGATGACCTCCAGCAATTCCTCGGGCGGCTCGGGCTCGATGTCGATGCGGCCCTCGGGCCAGTGCTCGACCAGGAAGGAGGCGACCACCTCGCCGCGCAGGTTCAGGGCCGGGTGCTGCGTCAGGAAGTCGAGCACCTGCCGCGGGTCCTGCCCGGTAGGGAAGCCCTCCCAGCGCGCGCCGTCGAAGGAGTGCTGCTGATCGCGCAACCGCAGGTGGCCGCCCCCCTCGACCGGGATATTCAGGCCCACTTCTGCGCCCTGCCCCAGCACGAGGTCGCCCGTGAAGCGCCGCAGCGCGGGAACGGGGATGGCCTGCACGTCCTCCGCCGTATTCAACAGCCGGTCGGGTCGGCCCGCCATGACAAACGACGTGCGGTACTCGCTGTCCCAGGCTGGCCCGTAGGGCTGCGAAGTCTTCAGGGCCACCTCGATCCGCCCGCGCAGGTCCGCGTCCTCCGGTCCACGCGTGAGGGTCACGTTGCCGTCCGCGTCCATCTGCGCCTCGAAGGGGTGGACGGTGGGCATCAGCCCGAGTTGTTTACGCCGTTTGGCTTCACCCATAGATTTTCAGCTTATCCTCGCGGGGCCAGCGGCGGACCGCCGACACCCATTGTTCACCTGTCAGCCGATGCTTCCGACGAAGGCCGTCACGCTGACATAAAACGTCACCACAAAAGCCACCGGAATCAAGAGCGCCGCGGCACCCACCCGCACGGCCAGAGTCCCGGCTTTGGAGGCAGCGTAAAGGGCCAACCCCATACCCGTCAGGAAGACCAGGACGGCGGGCAGGGTAGACAGGTAACGGTCTATCACCGGGCTCAGGAAATCCAGCAGAAGCAGCAGCGCCGCGCAGGCAAACAGGGGAAGCCAAGCCGACCCCTTGTGACCCGTGACCAGCCAGCCCAGGAGCCACAGCACAGGACCGCATACGGCGACAGCAGCCATCCGCATCCCTCAGTCCGCCGCCTGCGGTCCCCCCGCGTTGTACTCGCGCGGGTCGGTGATGTACCCGGCCACCGCGCTCGCCGCCACCGTCGCCGGGCTGGCGAGGTAAATCTGCGCCGAGGGGTCGCCCATGCGGCCCACGAAGTTGCGGTTGGTGGAGGAGATGCACACGTCGTCCGGCCCCAGCACGCCCGAATGCATCCCCAGGCACGCGCCGCAGCTCGGGTAGCTCACGCTGGCCCCCGCGTCCACGAAGATCTCCATCAGACCTTCCTGCGCCGCCTGCTTCCAGATCGCCTGGGTGGCGGGCACGACGATCATCTGCACGCCGTCGGCGACCTTGCGCCCCCTCAGGATGCGCGCCACGTCCCGCAGGTCGCCGATGCGCCCGTTCGTGCAGCTTCCCACGTAGGCGTGCGTGACGGCGATGCGGTCCTGGCCCGCCACCCGCCCGTTGCTGGGGATGTGGGGGTAGGCGACGGTGGGCTCGACCCGCGAGGCGTCCACCTCGACGACGACCTTATAGTTCGCGTCGGGGTCGGAAGTGTACTCGGTGTACTCGCCTTGCGTCACCCCGCGCTCGGCGAGGTAGGCGCGGGTGGTGTCGTCCACCGCGATGATGCCGGTCTTGCCGCCCGCCTCGATCGCCATGTTGGTCAGGGTGAAGCGGCCCTCCATGTCCATCCGGTCGATGGTGTCGCCCACCCACTCCATCGCCAGGTAGTTCGCCCCGTCCGCCCCGATCCGACGGATGACCTCCAGAACGATGTCCTTGGGGGTTACGCCGGGCTGCATCTCGCCGGTGACGCGGATGAGCATGGTTTCCGGCACCTTGAACCACACCTTGCCCGCGTAGATGGCGCCCGCGAGGTCGGTGCTGCCCACGCCCGTGGCGAACATGCCCAGCGCCCCCGCGTTGCAGGTGTGAGAGTCGCCGCTGACGAGGGTCTGTCCGGGCTTGACGAGGCCGGTGTTCTCCAGCACGACGTGGGCGATGCCGCCGCGGCCCACGTCGTAGAAGTGCTTGATGCCCTTGTCCTGCACCCAGGACTTGAGCTTCTGGTACATCTTGGCGGCCTTGATGTTCATGGCCGGGACGGAGTGGTCGGGCACGGCGACGATCTGATCGGGGTTGAACACCCGGTCCATGCCGCGTTCTTCGAGCATCCGCAGGGCGGCGGGGGTGGTGATCTCGTGGCACAGCACCCAGTCGGTCGCGCACTCGATGAGCTGCCCCGGCACCACCGACTCGTGGCCGCTGTGGGCCGCCAGAATCTTTTCCGCAATCGTCATTCCCATACAGGCACAACTCCTCTCTAGCCTTCCTGCAAGCAAAAGCCCCCGAAGCTTGATCGGCTCCGGGGGCGGATGGGCGAACGCTGGGCTGCGCTCACCGCCCCCAACGAAGAAGCGCCACGGGGGCGTCCTTCCGAATCGGCGGCTCGGTGAACATCAGGGGGAGTGTAGCGCGGCCAGGCCAGGACGAGGCGAGACGTGTAGACGGGATGGCCGCAGTGCCGCTCTCCAGGCGAGGACCCCGAAACTCGACCTTTATCTGACGACAGCTTCATAAACCGGGTGGACGCCGCAAAGTTGACGGGACCGACAGAAAAGCCCCCTTAGAATCCTGAGCGCACATGAAGAGACTCCAACTCTCCGGCGCCATGCTCGGTCTCACGGTTCTCCTGGGGGCCTGCACGGGCGGACCCACGACCCCTCCCACCACCCATAGCCTCACCCTCAAGCTCGACGGCGTGACGAGCGCTCCCGTCACCGTCACGAACACGACGACGAACACTCAGGTCTTCGGCGGCACGCTAGAAGGCAGCAAGACCTTCGCCGGGCTGAAGACCGGGGACGTGTTCAGGGTGGAGGGCGGGGCAGTCAACGGCTACACGGCGCCCGCCGCGCAGAGCGTCACGCTGAGCGCGGACAAGACGGTGACGCTGGCGTATGTCCAGGCTGGGCGTCTTCTGAACCCGTCTGTCATCTCCGGCAGGATCACCGGAACCGACCTCAGGCTGGCGAAGGCCTACCTGGGCAGTGCCAGCGACCCGTTCTACGGGGGGGTGGAGATCGGCGCCGACCACTCTTTGCAACTCGACCTCTCGAACCTGACCCCGGGTGCCCCGCACCTCTCCAGCGATGAATTCGTCACCGACTGCCAGGGCGAGAATTCCAACCCGGCGGCCCGAATCCTCTGGAACGAGACCATGAACGCCTACGGCCCTCAGGGCGACCTGCTGGGCCGCGTCACCGAGCAGGTGACGGAGGGTGCGGACTCGGCCCTGCCGAACGCCAGGATCGTTCGCCTGTATTCCGACAGCGACTTCACCTTCACGGGCACCTGCACCTACCTCACGAGAAGCGGCACGCTGACGCAGGAAACGGACATTTCTGTGAAGCGCGGGTGGAATGCCTTGGTGCTCTCTGGAGACAGCACTCGTCAGGGCGTGCGGAATGCGGCTCCCAACGACCGGGTAGAGCTGAGCTTCGTCGCCGAGGCGCCGCGCGTGGGCGTACGTCTGACGCCGGGCGAGTTGACCTTCACGGACGACAGCGTTCTGACCGTTCAGGCCAAAGTGACCCAGGTCGGGGGGTACCGCGGAACGGTCACGCTCACCACGGACGTTCCGGGGCTGACGGTGGAGCCCAGCACGCTGACTCTTCCCGCTCTGGCCGGCCTGGGTGCCCAAGCGACATCGGGCGGGAAACGGGCGCTGGAGGGCCTGAGCCTGGCCCCGCAGCAGGTCGAGACGGCCCTGAAGTTCCGCTACACGGGCACCGACAACGTGAGCGCGCGGCCCTTTACCCTGGTCGTCAGGAACAGCGCCGGGGAGCAGGTCGGCTCCGGCACGGGCACCCTGAAGGTCAGCCGTCCCGGCATCAACGTGTTTGTGAACACTTCCGGCTTCCAGGTGACGCCGGGGGGCACCGGGCAACTCCCCGTCTCCGTGTTCAGTGTGGGCGGCTTCAGCGGTGCGGTGACGGTGCGCCTCGAGAATCTGCCCCAGGGGGTGAGCGCGAACACCCGCACCGTGACCCTGGACGCGAACGGCTCCGCAGGCGGCGACCTGACCCTCACCGGGGGCGCCAGCCTGACCCCCGGAGAGTACGAGGCGACCCTGATCGCCGAGGGCAACGGACGCAGCGCACGCACTTCCCTCAAGATCGTCGTGCCGAAGCCCACCGTGACCGTGCGGGTCGAAACGTACTCGGGCGTCAGCGTGTATCAGGGCGAGACGGGAAGTGTCCGCGTCAGCGTCTCAGGCGACTTCGGCTTCAGCGGCTCCACCACGCTCACCCTGACGGGCCTCCCCACGGGGGTCACCGCCAGCCCTGTGACCGTGCAGGTGACCCCGGGAGCAACGACCACCGTCGAGTTTCCTCTCAACGCGTCCGCGGATGCTCCTGCGGGCGTGAGCACCGTGCGGGTCACGTCGCCCGACAGCGCCAACTGGGGCTCTCCGGACACCTTCCAGCTCAGCGTGCGTCCGGGTCGCGTGGTGCTGCCCACGGACGCGTCCGACCTCGCGCCCGCTGCACAGGGCATCTGGGTGATGGGGAGCGGGACCTACGATGCCTCTTCCGGTACCTACCGCGCCTCGTTGACCCGTTACCACAACGGCGTGGCCGTGACGAGCGTGAGTCTTCCCTCACCCGGCGGCGATTTGCTTGCCCTCCCCGCCGGAGACGTGCTGGTGTCCGGCGCGTACGGGAGCGGCAACGTCTCACGGGTCGATGACGCGGGCACGGTCACGCCGCTGACGGCTCCCGGGGACATCGGTGGGGGCGCTATGGATGGGCAGGGCCGCGTCTGGTACGTCAGAAGGGCCAGCACCGGCATGGGCGGCATGAAGACCACCCTCGAACGCTGGGACCCGGCCACCGGCGCCAACGTCGTGGTGGACGACACCCGCGATTACGGGTACGGCCAGGGCCGTCTGGTGGCAAGCAACAACGGGACGTACCTCGCGTACCTGCCCACCTACTCGGGCAGTGCTGTGAGCATTAACACGGCCAGCGAGACCGTCACCACCCTGTCCCCCGCCCCGAGCGGCCAGAGCAGTAGTCTGGCTATCAGCGACACCGGCGCCGTGTGGTACAGCGAATATGGCCGCCTCACACGGGTGAACGCCGACGGCACCACCACCACCTTCGACGACCCCGCCTCTGTCACTGCCCTGATCGGCTTCGACCGCGCCACCCCGCACGTGCTGTGGGCCTCTTCCTCCAGCAACGTGCTCAAGATCGATACCGCGGGAGGGTCCCCCACCGTCACGATCTTTCCCCTGGGAAACCCGTCACGCGGTGTGACCCTGCGTGACGGCGGGGTGGCCGTGACCTTCAACGAGTCCATGAGCGGCACTTCCCGCTCGTCGTTGAGCGTCCTGCGCTGACCCGCCGCCCACCCTGAGAGGGACTCCGCCTGACGGTGGGGTCCCCTTCGCCTTGACCGGAGGTTCGAAGGCTTGGCCGGGATAGAGGGACGTGAGGCGCCCTCGGAGGCCAGCCGACCTCAATACCCTGTGCTGAGGGGCACGGAACCCATCCACAGACGCTAGGGTGACGCGCATGGCGGAACGCTCCCCCTCCTCCCCTCCCGCCGCCGCCCTCGCCGCCATCTGGCGCCTTCCCCACGCCCCCGGTCTGGCCTTCACGGTCCTCCTCATCGGCCTGGCCCTGTCACTCGCCGGGCCCTACCTCCCCCTGTTCGCCGTGAACCGTCTTCACCTCACGCCGCTGCAACTGGGTATCTTCCTCACCCTGACCGCCGTGAGCAGCGTGCTGATCAGCACCCGGCTGGCCCGCCTGTCCGACCGCCTCCCGGACCGCCGCCCCATCCTGCTCCTGGCGCTGGCGGCGGGCGCGCTCGGGTACGCGGGGCTGAGCGTCACCCGGGCGTATCCGGTGATGCTGCTCATCGGGGCAACGCTGCTGGCGACGGGCGCGGCGGCTTTCCCGCAGGTGTTCTCGCTCGCTCGGGCGCAGTTCGCGCTGGTGCCGGGGACCCCCCCCGACCGGGCGGTGACGGCGCTCAGATCGGTCTTCGCCCTCGCCTGGGTCGTCGGGCCGGGGGTGGGGGCCTTCGCCCTCGCGCGGCTGGACTTCGGGGGGCTCTTCCTCCTCACGGCGGGGTGTCTCGCGCTCGCGGCCCTGCCCGTCTTGCGAATCAAGGCCGCGCCGCCCGCTCCCGTGAACACCGTGGCGGACGTGGAACCGCAGCAGAAGGCGAGTCCCCGCCGACCCCTCGCCTGGGTCACCCTGGCCTTCGTGCTGTACGGCATGAGCATGAGCATGGGCATGACGATGTTCCCGCTGCTCGTCACCCGGGTGCTCGGCGGCACGGACGGGCAGGTGGGCTTTCTGGTGGGGTTTTGCGCCCTGCTGGAGATTCCGCTGATGCTCGCCTTCGTGGCGGCGCGGCGGCTGCCCTCCACCGAGCGGCTGGTGAAGTGGGCGATGGCGCTCTTCGTGCTGCACTTCGCGCTGCTCTTCCTCGCGCAGGGGACGCCTCTGCTCGTCGTCACCCAGGCGGTGCGGGCCGCGGTGCTCGCCGTGCTCGCGGGGCTGGGCATGGCGTACTTTCAGGAACTCATGCCGGGCCGCTTCGGCGTCGCCACCACCCTGTACTCGAACACCATGAACGTCGGGGGCATGTTCGCGGGGATCGTGTCGGGGGCGTGCGCGCAGCTCTTCGGCTACCGGGCCGTGTTCCTGCTGTGCGCGGCCCTCACCCTGGGGGCGTGGGTGGTCATGCAGGCGATCACGCGCTCGCGGGTGACGACGAGGCGGAAGGTCGAAGCGCCGCTGTAACGTCACCTCCAGGCAAAGGGACAGGGGCCAGCCTCGCGGTATGCGGCTGGCCCCTCCTCTTGGTCGAAGGTCTACCGTCGGCACCCCTCGGCGATGCTCGCGGCGAGCGCCTCCACGTCCTTCCCAGCCTTCACCGCGTTGATGAAGGCGCTTCCCACGACCACCCCGTCCGCCACCCCGGCGACCTGACGGGCGGTGGCGGCGTCCTTGACCCCGAAGCCTACGGCGACGGGCACCCGCGCGTGCTCGCGGGCGAGGGCGAGCATGGCGGGCACCTCGCCGAGTGCCGTCCCCTCCCGCGCCCCGGTCACGCCCGTCACCGAGACGGCGTACAGGAAGCCGGTGCAGGCGTCCGCGACCAGCCGCACCCGCTCCGGCGTGCTCGTCGGCGCGATCAGGAACGTCACCGCCAGGCCGTGCTCGGCGGCGAGGTCCGCGATTTCGAGGTCCTGGTCGGGCGGCAGGTCGGGGAGGATCAGGCCGTCCACCCCCGCGTCCTTGCTCAAACGCATGAACTCGCGCGGCCCGACGGCGTAGACCGGGTTCACGTAGGTCATGATCACGATGGGCGTGTCGTGCCGCTGGCGCAGGTCCTTCACGAGCGCCAGGGTGCGCCGCGTGCTCGTGCCCCCCGCCAGCGCCTGCTCGGACGCCCGCTGGATGGTGGGGCCGTCGCCCAGGGGGTCGGAGTAGGGGATGCCGACTTCCAGCAGGTCCGCGTGGGCGAGCAGAGCGTCGGCGACGGCGGGAAATTCCTCGGCGCTGGGGTACCCAGCCGTCATGAAGGGGATGAAGGCCGCGCGACCCTCTGCCTTAGCCCCGTCGAAGGCGGCGTGGATCCGCTCGGCGCCCCTCGTCAACGTCGCGGTCATGCCAGCACCTCCAGGGTGACCTGCTCAACTTCCTTGTCCAGCAGGCCCTGGTCCCGCTCCATCTCCAGCAGGCGCATGACCTCCGCCACGTCCTTGTCGCCGCGCCCGGAGAGGTTGACCACGATCACGCCGTCCGGCCCGAGTTCCTGCGCCAGCCTCACCGCATGATAGATGGCGTGCGCGCTTTCCAGGGCCGGGATGATGCCCTCCAGGCGGGTGAGGAGTTGCAGGGCTTCGAGGGCCTGCGCGTCGGTCACGGGCACGTACTCGGCCACGCCCGTTTCACTGTAGTGGCAGTGTTCGGGGCCGATGCCGGGGTAATCCAGGCCCGCGCTGATGGAATGCGGCGGGACGATCTGGCCCTCGTCGTCGTTGAGGAGGTACATCATCGAGCCGTGGAGGACACCGATGCGGCCCCCCGCCACGCTCGCCGCGTGCCTGCCGCTCTCCACGCCCTCCCCGGCGGCCTCGGTGCCGATGAGTCGGGGACGCTCCCCGGCGGGCAGGTAAGCGTACGGCGCGAAGATGCCGATGGCATTCGAGCCCCCGCCCACGCAGGCGACGATGGCATCGGGCGTGACGCGGCCCTCCACCGCCTGAAGCTGCACCTTGACCTCCTCGCCGATCACGGCCTGGAAGTCGCGCACCATCGCCGGGTAGGGGTGCGGGCCGACCACCGAGCCCAGAATGTAGAACGTGTCCCGCACGTTCGTCACCCAGTCGCGGATCGCCTCGTTCGTCGCGTCCTTGAGGGTGCTCGTGCCGGAGGTGACCTCGCGGACCTCGGCGCCCAGGAGCCGCATCCGGAAGACGTTGAGCGCCTGGCGGCGGATGTCCTCGGCGCCCATGTACACCACGCAGTCCAGGCCCAGCAGGGCGGCGGCGGTGGCGGAGGCGACCCCGTGCTGTCCGGCCCCCGTCTCGGCGATCACGCGGCGCTTGCCCATCCGCACGGCGAGGAGGGCCTGGGCGAGGCAGTTGTTGATCTTGTGCGCGCCCGTGTAGTTGAAGTCTTCGCGCTTGAGGTAGATCTTCGCCCCGCCCGCGTGCTCGGTCAGCCGCTGGGCGAGGTAGAGGGGGCTGGGGCGGCCCACGAACTCCCTGAAGAGGCGGTCGAGTTCGTTCAGGAAGGCGGGATCGGTCTTGGCAGCCCGGTACGCGGCCTCGAGTTCGTCGAGCGCGGGGATCAGCGTCTCGGGGACGTAGCGCCCGCCGAAGCGTCCGTAGCGCCCGCGCCCATCCGGTTGCGGATAGCTGGGGAGTGTCAGGGACATGATCCTCAGGATAGAATTCCGTGCCTAACGTGCGTTCGGAAAACTTAGACAAGTCGTCTAAGTTTGTGGTGGCAAAGGGAATTGGACCACAGCCAATTGCGCCCGCCAGAACGGCAACAGTTCGACCGCCGAGACGACCTCCGGCGTCTCCCAACCCAGCGAGCGGGCGAGCGTGGCAAGGACGCGGCCCGGCTCCTCTCCCCCCTCGCGCAGGGCCATCAGGGGCGGCGCTCCCCCCCGCTTGGCGAGGCGGTTGCCGCGAAAGTCGGTCATCAGGGGGACGTGAAGGTAACGCGGCGTCGGGTAGCTCAACGCCCTTTGCAGCGCAATCTGCCGCGGCGTGGCGGGCCAGAGGTCGGCGCCCCGCACCACGTCCGTTACGCCCATCAACCCGTCGTCCACCACGACCGCGAGGTGGTAGGCGTAGGCCCCGTCGTTGCGGCGGAGCACGAAGTCGCCGACCTCGGCGGGGAGGGGCAGGCAGAGGGTCTCCCGGGTCAGGGCGTCGTGCGCGCAGACAGTCTCGTCGGGCACCCACCAGCGCAGGGCGGCGGGGCGCTCCGGGTTCACGCTGCCCGACCGGCACGTTCCCGGGTAAACGGGCTCCTCACCGTGGGGGGCGCCCGCGCTCGCCTGAATGGCGGCCAGCACCTCACGCCGGGTGCAGGTGCAGGGGTAGGTATCGAGCCGCGTCACCGCCTCCGCGTACACGTCCAGCCGCTGCGACTGCGTATACTCCGCGTCCCAGTCCAGCCCCAGCCATTCCAGGTCACGCCGGGTGGTGTCGAAGGCCCAGCCCCTCATCCGCCCGGTGTCGAGGTCCTCGAAGCGCAGGAGGTGACGGCCCCCCAGGGCGCGGGAGTGCACCCACGCGAGGAGGGCCGTGCGCGCGTTCCCCAGGTGCATCGCGCCCGTCGGGCTAGGGGCGAACCGGCCCACCACGGGGGGAGAGGCGGAGGTCATCGGCGTCAGGGTAACGCCATCTCCGCATCATGTCCCCATGACCGTTCCCACCCCGGATCAGGACCGCCTGACAACCTTGCTGAACTCGGAGACGTATTGGACGGCGCGGACGATGCGCGAGCAGGGCAGCCGCTTCTACCGGGCGCTCGGCGAGGCATTGGAGGCCGCCGACCTGGGCAACCGCCGACTGATCTACGCGACGTGGACGGACGCGATCTGGGACTTCTACGAGCGCGGCCTGCGTCTGGAGGCGGAGGAGGGCGCCTCGGGCGAGGGTTGACCGAACAGCACGTAAAGGACCTCCCGAGCCACCGTCCGCAGCGTGCCGACCGGACCGACCGGAGCCTGCGTCTTCTCCAGCCGCCCCCGCTTCCGGTCGAAGCGTCGGCGCTCGGCCTCTGAGAGACCCGGCACCGGCTGGCCGATCAGGGCGAGGAGCAGTTGCGACAGCAGGTCGCGCAGGGTTCGCAGGGCCTCTTTCACCCTAAGGATTACGCCAACCGGCGGGCGGATGTTCCGGGCGTACACTGCCCGGATGAGCTTCGCACAGCAACCTACCCTCCTCGCGGTGTTCGCCCACCCCGACGACGAGGCCTTCAGCGTCGGCGGCACCCTGACCCATTACGCGCGGCGGGGCGTGCGGGTGGTGCTCGCCTGCGCGACCCGCGGCGAGGCCGGGAAGATCACCGTGCCGGGCATGACCGTGGACGACCTCGGCCAGCAGCGCGAGAGGGAACTGCGCGAGGCGTGCCGAGCGCTGGAGATTCCCGAGCCCGTGTTTCTCGACTTCCACGACTCGGGCCGCTACGAGCGCACCCGCACGGGCGACCCCCTCGCGCTGATGAACGTCACCCCCCTCGACGCGGAGGTCAAAATCCGCGCGCTGATCGAGGAGGTGCGGCCCCAGGTCATGGTGACCTTCGACCCGCACGGGGGCTACGGGCACATCGACCACCTCCAGATTCACCGGGCGGCGGTGGGCGCCTTTTTCAGCACCGGACATGTGCCGGGCGGGGGGCCGCGGCGGCTGTATTTCACGGCGTTCACGCACGAGGCGGCACAGGGGATCGCCCGCATGGGGCAAGACCTCGATCCCCTGGTCTACGGGGTCAGCGAGGACACCATCGCCGTGCGGATGAACGTCGCCGCCTACGCGGAGAACAAGAAAGCCGCCCTCGCCGCCCACGGCACCCAGACGGGCGAGACGAGCCTGCTGGGCCGCATGAGCGCCGAGGAACGTCAGGCGATGGAGACCCGCCTGCTCGGCGTCGAGAGCTTCGCCATCGGCGGGACGCGCACGCCCATCCCCACCCTGCCGCTCCGGGGGCTGTTCGACGGGGTGCCAGGGTTTGAGGCGTTGCACGAGTAAGGGACAGAGACGCGCAGGGAGCCCGCAGTCCTACCCCTGTCCCAGCAGCCTGCGCACCGCGAAGCGCACCCGGCCCAGGTTCGCCACGTCGTCGAAGGCGGTGAGCAGAATCTGGTCGCCGTGCGGGGTCAACAGGAGGGGACCGCCCTCCACGTCGAGGAGGAGGTCCTGCCACTGCCCCTGCCCGAGGGCCGCCTGGAGGCTGCCGATGACCGCGCGCCCGGGCCCCACGACGCTGAGGTCCGCCCCCTCCCCCACCGCAGTGACAACGGCGCCGCGCGCATCCACCAGGGCGGCGTGCCTTACCCCACGAACGTCGAGCAGCGGCGCGATCACGCGTGCTCCAGCATGGGGAGGTCGGTGAGTTCCGAGGCGAGGCGGGCGAGGAGTTGCTGCGCGCCCCGCGTGTCGGTGCCCCGTTGCAGGGCGGCGGCCAGGATGAAGCTCTCCCCGGCCACCGCGACGACCTCCACCCGGTCCGACGTGAAAGCCACCCGGGTGACCGGACCGGCACCGAGACGGCGGCCCATCCGCTCCAGCCCGGCCCGCAGCGAGGTCACCTCGGCGGCGAGGGCGTCCCCGCCGGAGCCCAGCGTTTCGAGGGGCAGGCCGTCGGGACCCGCGAGGACGGCGCCCACCAGGCCGGGAACAGGGCGCAGAAGGTCGAGCCTCACAGGGAGGCCTCCAGCCCGCGGGCAGCGGCGCGGCCATACAGCCGGGCCTGCCCGAGATTGCTGCGCCCGTCGAGCGCGAGGAGCAGGAAGAAGTCGGCGGTGATGGGGTGCAGGTACACGCTGACCCGCTCGCCGCGCAGGTACAACTCGCGGGGGCTGGCGTCCCCCAGGGTCTCGCTGTAAGAGGCGTTGGCGGCACGCATCAGCCCGGCGTGTTCGGCCACGAGAAGGCCCAGGTCGGTGTCGGCGGCGGCGTGGCCCTCGACGAGCAGGCCGTCGAGTCCGCCGATGGCGGCGGCCCACGCGCCGTCCACGTCCGTCACGAGTTGCGTGAGGTGGGGGAGCATCGAGGCACATGGTAGGCGTCCTCCTCACGCAAAACTCTGACAGGACGAGGCCGGGCTTTCCTCGTCCCGGCGTTGCCCAGGTTCCGATCCGCCGCGCCCGAAAGGCGCGGGGTCCTACCCGTGCCGGGCTCCACCTGCCTCTGCGGCCCTGCTATGCTCTGACCAACTCAGAGTTCGTCTATGTCTCGGGCGGCACCCACTCCGTTGGGGCAGGCTTGCGGGAAACCATTCGGGTAAGGAAGTGGAGGCATTGGACGTGACGGCCCCGGCACCTTCACCAGCCCCCGCGCCCCGGGGGGGACGTTCGGGTGGGAGCCGCATCCACGCCTCCTTCGACCTGTCACGGCTGCCGCCCTCGCTCCAGATCCTCGTCTCGACGCTGGAGGAGTGGGCCGAGGCCAACCGGCGAGACGCGCGCAACGACACGGTCCGGTACTGGGTATTCAAGGTGCCCGTCATCGTCAGCTCGGCGTCGGCGGGGGTCCTCGCTCTCACCGGGAACGCCACCGTCGCAGCCATAGCCGCCGGACTGGCGAGCGCGTGCGCCCTGATTGATGCGGTGAATCCCGGAGGGGCGTTGCGGAACGCCCACCTCCAGGCCCTTCACGATCTGCGTGCGCTCCAACACCAGGTGTACTGGGACTGGGAGGAGTTGCAGTATCAGAACCTGACGGACGAGGAGGTCAACCGGAAGGTGGGCGAAATCCTCGGGCGAGGCAGACAGCGCATGGCTCTGATCGGAGAACAGCTCAAGCTGGCCGAAACCCGGTTCGCGGCACCCGAGACCAAGTCGTTCATGTAGTCCATGTTGTCGCGAGGACGGACAGAAGGCGGGCTCCACCCAACCTTCCGGAGAAGTTCTTCCGCGCGCCTCCTTCCCCGCCGATTCCCAGTTTTTCCCGTCCCGGTGCGGTAGAATACCCGGTGGAATAGAGGGGTGGGTCGTTATGCTATCAGCGTAATATGGTAGACTCATTCCACGCCTGGCCCCTTGCCGGGTCCACCAACGCCCCCGCCGACGGGCCTATTTTCCCCGTGCGGCGCGCACAGACTGGAGCCTCATGACTGGAATTCAACCTGTTGACATCACCAGCGAAGTCAAGACGAACTTCATCAACTACGCGATGAACGTGATCGTGGACCGCGCGCTGCCCGACGTGCGCGACGGTCTCAAGCCCGTGCAGCGGCGGATCATGTACGCGATGCTGCAAGAAGGCCTCGCCGCCAACCAGAAGCACGCCAAGTCGGCGGCGGTGGTCGGCGAGGTGATGAAGAAGTACCACCCCCACGGCGACGCCTCGATCTACGACGCGATGGTGCGGCTGGGCCAGTGGTGGAACATGCGCTACACGATGGTGGACCCGCAGGGCAACTTCGGTTCCATCGACGGCGACCCGCCCGCCGCCATGCGCTACACCGAAGCGCGCATGACCAAACTCGCCGAGGAGGTGCTCGCCGACCTCGAAAAGGAGACGGTCGACCTCAAGCCCAACTACGACGAGACGACCGTCGAGCCCACGGTGCTGCCGTCCGCCGTCCCCAACCTGCTCGTGAACGGGGCGGCGGGGATCGCGGTGGGGATGGCGACGAACATCCCGCCGCACAACCTGACCGAGATCAGCAATGGTCTCCTCGCCCTGATCGACAACCCGAACATCACGCTCGACGAGATGATGACCCACGTGCAGGGGCCGGACTTCCCCACGGGCGGGCGCATCTCCCGGCAGGGCATCCGCGACGCCTACGCGACCGGGCACGCCGGGCTGAAGGTGCGCGGCAAGGCCCGCATCGACGAGAAGAACGGGCGGGCGCAGATCATCATCTCCGAAATTCCCTATCAGGTGAACAAGACCAACCTGATCCAGACGATCTCGGCGATGTACAAGGCGGGCAAGATCCCCGACATCTCGGCCCTGCGCGACGAGTCCGACCGCAAGGAGCCCGTGCGGATCGTCATCGAGCTCAAGCGCGGCGCGATCCCGACCCTGGTGCTCAACCAGCTCTACAAGTACACGCAACTGCAATCGACCTTCACGGTGATCAACCTCAGCATCGTAGGGGGCGAGCCGCGCGTGCTGCCGCTGATCGACACGATGCGGCACTACCTCACCCACCGCCGCGACGTGGTGACCCGGCGCACCGCCTACGACCTGCGCAAGGCCGAGGAACGGGCGCACGTCCTGGAGGGCCTGCTCAAGGCGCTCGACAACATCGACGAGGTGATCGAACGCATCCGGGCCGCGAACACGGCGGCGGAGGCGCGCGACGCGTTGATGGGGAGATTCGACCTCACCGAGATTCAGGCGCAGGCGATCCTCGACATGCGGCTGCAACGCCTCGTGGGCCTGGAGCGCGAGCGGCTGATGGCCGAGTACGACGAGCTGCAAAAGATCATCGAGCGGCTGCGCGGCATCCTGGGCGACGAGCGGCTGCTGTGGCGCGAGATCAAAAAGGAAATCCGCGACGTGCGCGACCGCTACGGCGACGCCCGCCGCAGCGTGATCACCCAGCTCGAGGACGACATCTCCAAGGAAGACCTGATCGCTGTCGAGGACATGGTGATCACCATGACCAAGGCGGGGTACCTCAAGCGCACGAACCTGGGCGCCTACCGGGCACAGAGCCGCGGCGGGCGCGGGGCAAGTGGCGGCAGGCTGCGCGAGGAGGACATCAACACGAGCGTCTTCGTGGGCTCCACGCACGACTACCTGCTGTTCTTCACCGACCAGGGCCGGGTCTTCCACGAGAAGATCTACGACCTCCCGGAGGCGGGCCGCGACGCCAAGGGCACGCACATCCGCAACCTGCTGCCTTCCCTGCGTGAGGACGAGAACATCGCCTCCGTGCTCAGCGTGAAGGGCTTCGACGAGCCGGGCAGCTTCGTGTTCGCCACCCGCAAGGGCGTGGTCAAGCGAACCCTGATCACCGATTACGGCAACATCACCTCGGCGGGGCTGATCGCCATCAACCTCCAGCCGGGCGACGAGCTGATCGGCGTGGGCATCCAGCGTGACGGCGACGACGTGGTGCTCGCCACCCGCGAGGGGCAGGCGATGCGCTTCTCGGCGACCGAGGTGCGTGACACGGGCCGCGCGACCCAGGGCGTGATCGGCATCCGGCTGCGCGAGGACGACGCCGTGGTGAGCATGGCGCTCGTGCCCGGCGGCGACGAGGGCAGCGAACTGCTGGCCGTCAGCGAGTACGGGCTGGGCAAGCGCACCCCGGTGGGCGACTACCCCAGCAAGGGACGCGGCGGCCTGGGTGTGATCACCCTCGGCGTGACCGACAAGACGGGCAAGCTCGTGACCCTGACCCACGTCGCCGGGAACGAGGAGCTGATGGTCCTGACCGAGAAGGGGACCGTCATCCGCACCCGCGTCGAGGAGGTCCGCGTGACGGGCCGCGCCGCCCAGGGCGTCAAGGTCATCAACATCGGCGACAAGGACCGCGTGATCAGCGCCTTCCCCATCCGCCGCGAGGACGAGCTGTAGCCTTCGGCGAAGCGATTCTCGACGCGCCCGGCCCCGGTGGTCGGGCGCATTTCCCTTTTGGAGACTCCGGTTCACGCCCTCTCGCACAGAGTCTGCCTGGGCATCGGGGTCGCGTTTCCAATAAAGCGGGAATGAGAGGAACATACCCCTCGTCCCCCCTGTTTTTGTCGTTTCAGTCGGCCTCGGCGTGCGGAGGACACCCGGCTTGGATGGTGAGCTAAACGCTGATTAAAGAAACAAAACTGTTTACAAAAACGTGATCAGATGTTACACTGTGATCCATGCGGGGATGCGACTGCTCCCCCCTCTCCGATCTCAACGCCCAGGAGGCGAGCCACATGACGCAGACCAACTCCTCCCTGACCAAGACCTTCGTCGACACCGTGACCTACCGCCCTGGCGCGGTGATCCTCTATCCCGGCAAGAGCGACATGCTCTACCGCGTCGCGAGCGGGCTGGTTCGCATCCACACGATGGACGACGACGGCAACGGCCTGACCCTGCGCTACGTCAAGCCCGGTGAGTACTTCGGCGAGGAGGCCCTCGCGGGTGTCAACCGCGCCTACTTCGCGGAGGCCGTCACCGACTCCAGCGTGGACGTGATCAACCCCGCGCTGATGACCGCCGAGGACAACCTCGTGGTCACCACCCACCTCGTCAAGACGCTGGAGCGCGCCTACGAGAGCATCTACCGCCTCGTCGGTAAGCGGCTGCGCGCCCGGATCGCGGGGGAGCTGCTGGAGCTCAAGGACACGGCCCTCGCCACCCAGCTCGACTCCGGCGAGACGATGATCTACGCCACCCACGACGAGCTGGCCGCCGCGGTGGGCTCGGTGCGCGAGACCGTCACCAAGGTCGTCGGCGAACTCAGCCGCGAGGGCGTGATCAGCGCCGGGTACGGCAAGATCACCCTCAAGAACGAGCAGGCGCTGAGCACCATCGCCGCCGCGTAGAGTCCCATCCAGCCTAGACCGCCCTGGTTCACGCCGGGCGGTTTCTGCTTTTGTCCTCCGTGACCGGACGTGTGACGGGATTCGTCCAGATACAGGCCCTGCTTCCCTCAGACACGGACTTTACACTCCCCGTATGACGACCTTCACCCCCGAACGACCCCTGCGCGTGGCCGTGATCGGCAGCGGCCCGAGCGGCATCTACGCCGCCGAGGCGCTGACCAAGCAGACGGACACTCCCGTCGAGGTGGATGTGTTCGACCGCCTGCCGACCCCCTACGGCCTCGTGCGCTACGGGGTCGCGCCCGACCACCTCACCATCAAGAGCGTGACCAAGGCCTTCGAGAAGACCTTATCGGACCCCCGCGTCCGCTTCCTCGGCAATGTCGAGTTCGGCAGCGACCTCAGCTACGAGGAGGCGCGGGCGCACTACGACGCCGTCGTCTATACCGTGGGCGCGTCCTCCGACCGCCGCCTGGGCATTCCCGGCGAGGACCTGTTGGGCTCGATGAGCGCGACCGAGTTCGTCGCCTGGTACAACGGGCACCCCGACGCGGCGGCGCGCGAGATGCTGCTGAACGCGACGGGCGTGGCGGTCGTCGGCGTCGGGAACGTGGCGCTCGACGTGAGCCGCATCCTCGTCAAGACGGTCGCCGAGCTGCGGGAGAGCGACATCGCCGAGCACGCGCTGGGCGCGCTGGAGCGCAGCCAGGTCAAGGACGTGTGGGTGCTGGGGCGGCGTGGACCCGTGCAGGCCGCCTTCACGACCAAGGAGCTGCGCGAGTTCGGCGAGCTGGAGGGGGCCGATCCCATCGTCAAGACCGCCGAGGTGCAGGTGGACGAGGAGACGGAGGCGGCCCTCACCGACAACACCAAGAAGAAGAACCTGGAGGTCTTGCGCGACTTCGCCGTCCGCACGCCCGAGGGGAGGGAGCGCCGCATCCACCTGCGCTTCCTGGTCTCACCGGTCGAGATTGTGGACGACGGCGAGGGGAACGTGGGCGGGCTCAGAATCGAGCGCAACCGGCTGGACGAGAACGGCAACGCGGTGGGCACGGGCGAGTACGAGACGCTGCCCGTTCAGATGGTGCTGCGGTCCATCGGGTACAAGGGGGTGGCGCTTCCCGGCGTGCCCTTCGACGAGAAAAAGGGCGTGGTCCCCAACGTGGAGGGGCGGGTGGAGGGCCGTCCCGGCGAGTACACGGCGGGCTGGATCAAACGCGGCCCCAGCGGCGTGATCGGCACCAACAAGAAGGACGCGGTGGACACGGTGGCGCACCTGCTCGCCGACGCGAAGGCCGGGGCGTTGCCCGAGCCCGCTCAGCCGAACCGCGAGGCGGTCGACGCGCTGCTCTCGGGCAAGGGGGTGGACGTGTACACCTTCGAGGACTGGCAGGAGCTGGACGCGCACGAACTCGCGCGGGGCAAGGCGCAGGGTCGCCCGCGCGGCAAGGTGGTCCACAAGCACGAGATGCTCCAGCACCGCCGCAAGGCGTTGGAGAAGGTGGAAGGCTAAAGGCAGAAGGCTGGAGAGACGAGGCTGGGAGGGGATCTCAGCCTCTGTCTTTTGCGGCGCCCGTCCATTTCCGGGCCGCACCCTTCTGCGATACTTCGCGCCATGCAGGCCGAGCCCACGCACACCTCCACCCCGCCCCGCAGCGACGTTCTGGTCGTCGGAGGCGGCCCGGCGGGACTGCACGCCGCCTTCTACGCGGGCTGGCGCGGCCTGAGCGTGCGGCTGCTGGAGGCGCGGGGCGAGTTGGGTGGGCAACTGATGGCCCTCTACCCCGACAAGACGGTGTACGACGCGCCCGGCAGGCCGCAGACGCGGGCGGCGGACCTCGTGCGGGCGCTGGAAGACCAGCTCGCCCCCCTCGGAGTGGACGTGCGGACGGGCGAGGTGGCGCGCACCCTGGAGCCGGACGGGGAGGGCGGCTGGGTGGTGAGCACAGATCAGAGAAGCTACGAGGCGGGGGCCGTCATCCTCGCGGCGGGACTGGGCGCCCTGCTGCCGCGGGAGGCGCGGGTGCCGGGGGTGGAGGCTCATCCGGACGTGCGGACGGACCTGCCCGACCCCGCCGAACTCGCAGGCAAGCGCGTCCTCGTGGTTGGCGGGGTGCCCCAGGCCACACGGGCCGCGCTCGAACTCGCGGACGCGGGGGCGGAAGTGACCCTGACCCACCGCCGGGCAGGCTTTCGGGGCGAGACGGGGGAGTTGGCGCGGCTGGAGGAGTTGCGCTCGAATGGCCGTGTGCGGGTCTTCGCGCCTGCCGTCCTCCAAGGGCTCACGCCACAGGGGGCGGAGTTGACGGTGAACGGCGAGTCCGTCCACATCCCCGCCGACACCATCCTCGTTCTCAACGGCTACCTCCCCGACCTTTCCCCCCTTCAGGGCTGGCCGCTCGAATGGGACGGCGAGTACGTCCCCGACGGCCAGGGCGGGGAGACCTCACTTCCCGGCGTGTACGTCGTCGGCGACCTCGCCCGCTCCGGCAAGGATTTCAAGCTGCTTTCGCTCGCCTTCGCGCAGGCCGCCATCGCCGCCAATCATGCCGCACACCACGTCCGTCCAGACCTCAAGGTGAGGCCGGGGCACAGCAGCGAACGGGGCGGGTATCCGGTCGGAGGTGAGGAGAGGGCTCCGTCCCGATAATTTGCCGGGCCCTACCCGTGTAGGTGTCGCTTCTACAATAGTTTCATGACGGCTGCGCCCACTCCCCTCGTGATTTATACTCAGAACTTGCACCTGAATAGGTAGCGAAAAAGCGCTCCCAGGGGCGAGAAAGAGGGTGTGTGGAACCTCAAGCTTCGCGGGGAGCGCGCTCGTATTTTGGCAGATGCGCTCCTCGCTGTCCCGA
>NZ_PNOR01000016.1 GCF_002869765.1 Deinococcus planocerae
GGTTGGAACGGCCAGGAACTCATCTGCCAGAATGCGGACGCGCTCCCCCAGAATCTGTGACGTAGACACTCCCAGATTTTCTCGGCTGGGAGCGCTTCCCCGTCGTTATGCAGGTGCAACTCCTGAGTGAAAGCGATAGCAGGCTGCTCACACAGCTAGGGCTGGTTGTGAGTACGCAAGATTATCAGCAGACAACCTACGGCGCGTTCGTCGCACTGGTCACCTCAGCCTCTACCGGTTACCCCTTTGAGGTTGCACTGACAGGCGGCTTCTCTGGCCGAGTCGTGCTTGCAGACTATATCACTCGATATAGCTTTAGCCATTGCGAAATGGCCTTCGTTGAGGCGGTGCCAGGTCAAATTGTAAATCAGGTTCTAGGAAAAATTGAGGCGATCTTGAGGTTGTAGAATGCAGCAACACGCGAAGGCATGACACAGGGGGGTGGCCCATACGGGCCACCCCCCTGTAGTAACAACGCCATCTATAAACTTTTGAAGATGTGCAAAAGAACGGCTAGGACTATGCAAAAGCACGAGTTGAGGGGTGCCTGGGCATGAGCGGTATCAGAGTGGTGTCATCCGCCCCATGGTAAAATCTGCATAATGGATGCAACAATAGATTCAGACATGAATATAAGTCTGCCGTCGAGATGCGTTCTCAGCGGCACGAGAAACGACAAATACACCTTCTCTTGACATGAACTCTGTCGTCGGACAAGATACTTTCCCTTTTACCGATGTATATTCCCACTTGCTCAACAGCAGGCGCGCCCACCCGGGCGCGCTTTTCGCTATTTGACAAGTCATTTTTGCTTGAGGCAAGCACTGACGCTTCCGGCAAATGGGAAAGTAGCGCCACCCCCGGAAGTAGCCGGAGCGCGTCCCAGACGTCACACAGCGTATTTTCCCACTCCTCTACGGGGGCTGCGGACCCGCCTTTCACGCCGTGCTGGACGGCATTCCTCCCGCTTCCACAACCGACACCCCCGCAGCGCTTCAGCACTCATGCCCTCGCAGCAGGCAGGTCGGAAAAAAATGGGGAAATAGCTCGCATTCCCGCGCGGCCTTCCCACCGTCCAGGACAGCGTTCACCCTATTTTCCCATTGCAGGATTGATTTTCCCACTCCTCGACCGGTCCTCGCCGCCCCGGGGGTGCTGTCGTGCCGGCCGCGCCCGCCTTTCGGGCCAGAAAGCCGGGGAACCGGGCACGGCGCCGTGCAGCCCTGCAAGTGCGTCCAGGCCAGCAGAGCGTGCTAACGTCTCGCTGGACCCAGGGCCGCGAGCCGCGCCCGGGAACAGGAGACCTGATGCACGTACCCGACTGGATCAGGGAGACCAACTTGCGCGAGCTGCGTGCCCGGGTCGAGAACCTGCCCCTCGAGAAGCTGGCCCTTGGGCGCCGCACCTACCGGGCCACCGCCGCCGCCAGCGTGCTGACCTGGGCCACCGGCCTCCTCGTCGTCGGTGCGTTCACGCAGTGGCTCTACCAACGGTTCGGCCTCGCTTTCGGAGGGGTAGCCGGCCTATTGCTGCTGATTACCTACGCTGGGCTGTACGCGAGCTACCTCCAGGACGGCTGGCAAAAGTCGAAGTCCGACGCTCCCGCCTGGAGCTGGGCGTGGTGCCAGGTCATGTCGCGCTCCTGGCTGCCCCTGGTACTCGCGGCAACCGCCCTGCAACTGGGCATCTATGCCCTGCTCATCCTGGTCGTGGCCCTGCTCTCCGGAGAGTCGCTGGCCTCGAGCCTGCGCGGCGCGCTGCTCGTCGGCGGCATGGGAGCCGCGATCTACCTGCCCGTCTTCCTGGCCAACATCGCCGGGGAACTCATCCGGGGCCTGCTGGGGCTGCTGGGTGGCACGGGCAAGCGGGTGGAGCGGCCCACCCCCAACCCGACGTTCGTCGAACGCCTCCTGACCCCCAGGATGGCCAGCATGAGCCTGGAAGAACACCCAGGTGGGCGAAGGCCGCCCCGCGCGTGCACCCGTGCTGTGGCTGCCGGTGAGTCCGCCGCGCTGGGCGCCAGCCTGGGGCAGCTGGCGGGGGCCGTGGCATGAAGGCCTGTCCACGGGCTTCTCAGGACCGGGCAGAGGCCGCCGCGAGAATGCCTCAAGCTTGATGAGCCCCCGGCCGGGTGAAGCCGGATGAACATGCCCCCAGCGTGCGCAGGCGCTGGGGGTTTTTTGTTGGTGGCTGCAGTGGGAACCCGGGCGCTGGCAGGATCAAGCAAGGTGGGTCCACTTTTGCGGACCCCACGGCTACTGTTCGCTGGGCTCAGAGCTCAGACGTCGGCGCCGGGGCTGGAAGTCGCTGGGGAAGGTGGCTCCCTGGCTGGCCGCCCGTTGGAAAGTGTTGGCGAGATTCTCGATCTCATCGCGCACGACGTCGCCAAAGCGCTCTGTCGCGGCAATGGCAAGTTCGGCGCGGTTCGGCTGCGGGCGCCGACCGTCACGCAGCTTGCGTTGGTGGGGATAACGATGAGCCATCACAGCCTCCTGGAGTCAGAGCTTAGCGCATCGGGCAGACCCACATTGTTCAGATGAGGATGAGTCTACACGTCTCCCCCGCTAGGGGGGTGAGGGGGTGCTGGCGGCGCTGGTAGGTGGTGACCGACCGAGGGCCCTGTAGGTAGAGCGCTTGCTGCTCTGTGCCCTGAGGACACCGATACAGCTGGCTGCGGCCAAGGCGGACTGCAACCAGCACGTGCCAGGAGTGTTCCTGTCCAGCGTCGGTGATGGCCCCATGGTAGACGCCCCGCAGTTCGAAGCTGTTGGCGTCGTCGTTGGGATACACCAGGAAGGCGCTCAAGTCGCTCAGGATCTGAGCCGGCAGGGAATGGCCGGGGACCTGGCTGGCCATGAGGGCAATCTCGTATGTGTACAGGAAGAGGATGGGCAGCGCGTAGTACTTCGTCTCCGACCGCCGCGCCGCCTCCTGCTGGAGTTCGGTCAGTGCCCGCTTCAAGCGCAGGACCGCCGGATCCCCAAGGGCGATGGTGGCCGCGAGGTCCAGCAGGTCCTCGAAATCGGCCACGAGGCAGTCGTAGAGATCGTCGATTCGCGCCTTGAAGGGACGGTAGTGCTTGGTCAGGTGGCGGTCTGGGGCCGTCCACTTGTCGCGAAAGGGCCGCAGCTCACGGCTGACCTTGCGCAGAAGCGCCCGGTTGATGCTGAGCGACACCGGGAGCTGCCCGCCCGGCAGCATCGCGAACGTGAACCCGTAGCCCGCTTCCGCGGCGATCAACGATTTGTGGTGGTCATGGCGCCTGTTGGCGGCGTCAGGATGGTCTGCGCGCACTGGCCCCGCCATCATGCCACTTCCTCCCCACTCTCCTGCTCCTCCTCTTCAGCCAGGTCGTAGTCCGGCACGTAGTCCTTGAGGAAGGAGGCAAAGTGCAGGGGCCCTGGCGCACTCGTCCAGCTTCCAAAATGCGCGTACTCGCTGCGCAGCGCCTCCACCAGCTTGGCCAGGTCCTCCGCCGCGTGCCGCTTGCTGCGCACCACCGTGATCTCCAGCGCGTTCGGCGTGATCCAGGCGTCGGTGTGCGGCGGGCCCGGATTCCCCTTCTCGTCGGGAATGGGCCGGTAGGTGCTCGCACCGCGCCGGGGCTTGAAGATGCGCGAGCCGAAGGAGAGGTAGGTCGGCATCGCCGGCCCGGTGTCCGTCAGGTGGTAGAGGTCGGCGTTGCTCCAGGTTGCCGAGGGCCGCACCTTCCCATCAATGGTCACCCGCACCCTGGGGGTGTCCATGATGACCTTCGGAGCATGCCCAGGCCGCAGGCGCACCAACGAGGCGTCCGGGAAGTCCTGCTCGGCGTGGGGCTCGGCCCCCAGACGCACGCTCTCCGGGTGCAGGCTCGCGTCCGCCAGCCAGGGCCACATCCCGCTCAGGGTGCTGGCGTCGGCGAGCACGATCAGGTCGCGATGCGCCGTGGCGCGCTCCGCCGCGATGCGGTGCACGAACTCCTGGGTCAGGCGCTTGCGCTCCTCCTCGGTCTCCTTCTTCGTCTTGCGGCGTGCCAGGTAGCTGGGGCCGTTCGCAGTCAGCACCCGGATCACCTGGGGCAGCTCCATCATGTTCGTGATGCGCGGCTCCCCGTCCCCCTCGCGCAGCATCACCGCCGCGCGGCAGGTGCCCGTGACCGTATCCAGCTCGACGGCATAGGGAATGAAGCTCGTCTCGTTCTGGCGGAATCCCGTTCGGTTCGTGCGAATGATGCCTAGCCCCAGCACGGTCGGCTGGAAGCCCTCGTCGGCGACCCCCAGGCTCTGCACCAGCTTCCCCTGGATGCCGTGCATCTTGCCGATGCTCTTCCAGGCCAGGTCCCGCCAGGCGTTGATCGTCCGGACCTGGAAGTTCTTCTCCGCGCCATGCGTGGGCGTGCCGTCCTTCTTGCGCTTGCTCGGCAGCAGGTACTGGACCGTGAGGCCCAGTTCACGGTTCAGGGTGATGCGCGCCGCGCGCTTGTTGACGGAGTCGTCGTGCCGCCCCCCGTACCACTCGTCGGCGAGCACCAGGACCCCGTGCAGGGGTTGGCCGGCCGCATCTTGCAGCTGCCGCAGCCGCGTCACGAAGGGGGCCCAGGCCAGTGCCCGCGCCCGTGCCCGCTCCGCCGGCCGGGTGCCCTTGGGCTCCGTGCGAGGCCCGTGCACGTTATCGGGCAGCGCCTCCAGATGAATGGTGGCCCCCTCGCCCAGGACACTCTCGAGAATGGCCTTGGCGCGCTCGGCGTCCGCCAGCAGCCCGTTGTAGTAGCCGATCACCAGGTGGTGCGAGCCGCCGTAGTGCTCGTCGATGGCCCCTCGGACCCGCTCGGTCCACTTCTGGAACTCGCGCTCGGCGTCCGCGATCGCCTTGAGGGTCTTCCTGTCGGTGTTCTCGTCAATCGCTGGCGGGTCCTCGAAGGCGAGCTTCCACGCCATGTCCGCGTCGCTCTGCTGCCCGTAGAAGGTCGGGATCTCCCGGATTGCCGTCCATGGGGTGAAACCGTGGAGCTTCAGGTGTTCGGCCGCCCGCTCGAAGGACAGCCGACGGTCGAGGTCCGTCACGCCGCGCAGCGCCGCGTCGGTCTCCGCCCGGCCGTTGCGGTGGGTGATCACCACGCGGTGCTGGCCGTAGACCCCGGTCGTGCCCCTCAGCGCGAGGTCCGCGGCGGTGACGCCGGTGAGCGGCAGATCGTAGCGGCGCGCGAGCGCCTGGTACTCGGCGGTCAGGCTAAGGTCCGCGCCCACCTCGAAGCGCAGGGCGCGGGCCTCCCCGGCCGGCAGGACGTAACCGCTCAGGTCATCGAAGCCCGCCCGTGGCTCGCGCGCCCAGACGAACTTCTTGTGCCGCAGCTGGATCACCGGGAGGGACCGCCCCGGGTAGGTCTCCACGCTCACCGTGATGCCCACGCTGAAGCGCACCTGGGTGTCCGCCACGTCCAGCGTGATGGGGTCGCTCATCAGGTCGGCGTGGTTCGTCCCCAGGTCGCTGCTCACCACCCGGCGCATGGGCCCCGCCTCCGGGTACACCTCCCGCCCGGCGAGCTTGTCGGCCACGAAGTCCGCCAGGTCCGCGTACTGCGTCCGAGTGGTGGGCTTGGCCGACCCCGTCTGCCGCTGGGCCTCCCACTGGAACACCTGGGTGCGGTGTGTCCGGGCGCCCACTGCGCCCCCGTTCAGGGCGAGTTGCCGCAGGGCCTTGGCCGCCCGGGCGTCCACCCGCTCGAGTTCCAGGACCGCCTCCTGCACCCAGTCGGCGACCGCCGCGTTCGCCGCCCGCTCCGCCGTCTCCACCCCCGTGGCGCTCAGCGCCAGCGTGGGGTCCACGCCCCGGCCGAAGCTGCGGTCCACCCGGATCACCCCGGCGTCACGGGCCTGCAAGCGCAGGCGCAGGTCGCGCACGGGCAGGCCCTCCTTGTAGGGCCTCAGGCTGGCGTCCATCGCCTCCAGCAAGGGCCGCACCTGATCACTCCATCCCACCCGGGTGACAACGTGTTCGGGGTTGAGGACGTTCGTGAAGGCGAGCGCCGTGGGCGTGGCGTTGACGGTCCGGGTCCTGGGTTGCTTGGGCACAGTCACTCCTGGTCGAGGTCGCCGTCGTCCTCGAGGTTGGTCGGCGGGTAGAAGTCGTCCTCGTCGTCGTCGGGGGTCCGCAGCCCGCCCGTGGTCAACCCCTCGATGTCCTCGAAGGCCGCCGCGAAGGGCCCATACAGGGCGTCCAGCACCGCCCGCTGGGCTGGGTCGCTGTGGGTGACGTAGCCGGCGAGGAGGTTGCGCATGGTCACCAGGACGCTGGAGCGCTCGCTGTCGGGCTCACCTTTTGCGCTCTGGGGCGCCCAGGCGGCGTCCACGAAGTACACCTCAGCGGGGCTGCTCTTGCGGATGGCGCGCCCGATGGTCTGCAGGATGGGAATCAGCAGGTTCGCGCTGAAGGCGCGCAGGAAGCTGTCAGGCAGCCGGCTGGCGCTCAGCGGCACCGACAGCAGCCGCATGACCCGGTCGTACAGCGCCCGCCGCTGGGCCAGGTAGCTGTTGCCCACCTCTGCCAGGCTGCTCGTTGGCAGGTGCTGCCGGTCGAACAGCTCGGTGTCCCGGGCGATGGTCGAGAGCATCAGACCCAGGTCGCCCACCACTGGGTGCGGGCGCGTCAGGAAGTACACCGAGCCGATCGCCGCGGCGCCGCTGTCCTCGTCATCGGTGGAGAAGACGATGTTCACCCCGCGGCCCAGCGCCGTGAGGGGGAACACCACGACCGTCACGTCGTCGTCGTGCCCCAGAGCCTCCACCTGCCCGCGCAGGATGTAGTGCTCGCTGGGTGAGGGGGCCTCGGGCCGGACCCGCACCACCCCGCGGGTGCGCTCGGCCAGCGCGGGGTTGACCCGGGCGATCTGGCGCACGACCTGCTCGACCTGAACGTAGGAGTTCACCACCAGGGCGCATTTGCGGTGGCGGCACCCGGGCGTGCTCATGGAGCGCGCCGCACGCTCTAGCGGGCTCAGCCCGCCGATGCCGGGCTTGGCGAGGTAGGCCGCCATGTGCCGCAAATTCTCCAGACGGTGGCGCCCGGCCCCGCTGAAGCGCAACGGCTCGTCGCGGGTGGGGTGGCGGATGGGCAGGAGGCGCAGCGTGAGCTGCACCTGGTCGCTCTGCTTGGGGCGCAGCACGTAGCTCGGCGGCACGCCCACGTGGTAGGACGAGCTGTCGGGCATCCACGAGGTGGCACTGGTCAAGAGGACGTTGGCGCCCTCCTCGTGCAGGCGGTGCAACAGCAGCCGGGGGGCAGTGTCGAGCACCAGGTAGTCGATGTCGAAGCCGCGGCCGCCCTCCTTCTCGCGGTAGCGCACGCTGCTGAAGGTGCCCAGCAGGTTGCGCGGGACGAACTGCTCCAGGTCGGCGCTGGCGTTGGCGCGCACCGCCTGCGGCAGGATGCCGTAGTGCGCCAGCGGCCGCGTCATGCGCACGAGTTCCTGGTAGGCGGCGATGGTGAAGCCGGCGGCGACGGTGAGCCGCGCGACCGGCGCGAGTTCCTGCCGCTTCTCCGGGGCCAGCAGCCAGGCGAAGTGCCCCGCGAGGACGTCCAGCTCCTCACTGAGGTCCGCCGAGCGCGTCAGCGCGTGCAGGTAGTTCTCGAAGGCGTCCACCAACTCCTGCCAGCGGGCCTCGGCGGCCGCGGAGGTGAGGTCCAGCGCCTCGGCGAGTTGCGCGGCCTGGCCCCAGGGGCGGCGGTCGCGAAAGAACGCCTTGTACATGGCGCTGTCCCAGAAGGCGTAGATCGCGCTGCGCCGGGCGCTCGTGCAGGGCACCCCCAGGGGCCGTTGCGCCTCCCTGATCAGGAAGTTGGTGGTGAGCAGCCGGCCCGCGAAGTCCAGCCCGAGCTCGTCCCGGTGGTCACGCTCGTAGGTGTCGATCTCCTCGTGGAAGCGCACCAGGTGCCGTTCGAAGTTGTTCGCCGCGTAGTGGTGCGGGTACAGCTGGCGGCGGTCGTGCACCGCGAGGCGCCCGGTCAGCGACAGGCCGGTGACCTCCTGGGCCTTGGTGTGAACGCTGTCGGCCGAACCGCTGAGGTCCAGCGCGTTGGCGCCCAGTTCGTCGAGCACCTTCTGGGTCTCGTCCACCTCGTCGAAGATCACCAGGTCAAAGGTGCGGGCGATCAGCTCGAAGTACTGCAGCCGCTCGGGGCTGGTATGGGCCGGCACCGTGGTGTCGGCGCTGCGCACATGCCCCAACCAGACGCTCGCCGTCACGAGGTCCCGCTGGTTCTTCACCCGGCCGCAACGGCTCCACATCGGGCAGAGGTGAGGCTGCGTCTTCCCGGGCAGGTGCAGGCTCTCGCAGGGGGCGTCCTCGGGGGCCCACAGCTCCCAGGCCTCGCCCTCGTTCACCGCGAAGGCGGGCAGCGGGCAGGTCTGCGCGAACAGGTCGGCCCCAACGCGGGTCTGGGCGAAGCCGTTCGCACCCTGGGTAGCGATGAGTTCCGCCAGGCGCTCCCCGTGCTGCTGGTGGGTGCTGGCGGAGCGGCCGACGAGCATCGCCACCGAGGTCCGGTAGCGCCGCAGGCGCTCGAGGTATTCTCGGGCGGTCTCGATGCTGGTGAAGAACACCGCCACCCGCTTGTCCTGCTCGGCGAGGTGCGCGCACAGCAGGCTGATCAGGGTGGTCTTGCCGGCGCCGGGCAGGCCGATCAGGTGGTGCAGGCCGCGCAGGTCGAGTTCCTCGGTGTCTTCCAGGCCCTCGGCCGCCACCCGCTGCAGGTGGATGACCCCTTCCAGGCGGGCGGTCCAGTTCTCCGGCTTCCAGCGGTCCTTGTTCGCTTCGTCAATCGCGTCCAGCCGCGCCGCCGTGACCCGCAGATCTGCCAGGGTGACCCGCAGATCAGCGTCGGGAGTGCGGGTCAGGTCGTGCTGCCGGGGCCTGGGCAGGTCCAGGCCCAGCAACCGCACGGGCACATCGACCGCTTCGGTATGGGGGCGCAACCGGGCGACGAGGTCGCCCCCGGGCGCGAGTTGCAGGCCGTGCCGGGGGCGCACCCGGGGCCGGGTCAGCTGCTGCTGGGCCGCCAGGATGCGTGCGCTCTGGCCCGGGACCGGTGTGAACGCGAGCGTCCGGGGGTCGATGCGGTAGCTAGGGTCGGTGCCGCCCTCCTTGAGGCGGGTTCCGAGGTCCTGCACCGCCTTCTGCACCGCCCGGTGGGTGGGGAGCTTGCCGGTCAAGCGTCGGGCGTTGCGCACGGCGGTGGCGTGGCCCTGCGACTGGTAGCTCGACTCGGCGACCCGGGTGCCGCTCAGGACCAAGGGGAGACGCTCGAGGGTGGACTCGCCCAGGAGCTCCATCAGGGCGCAGCCCCACTGGATGCTCTCGGCGCCCTTCCACATGTGGGTGGGTTCAGTCACGGTGGGTCTCCTGGGCGAGCAGGTCGATCACCTCATCGACGCTCCTGACCTCGAGGGTCTGGCGCAGGCCGGGCACCAGGTGCTCGCGCAGGCGCGGGAGATAGGCCTCGTTCCGCGCCCGGCGGCTGGCCACGGCGAGGATCGTGCGGGAGTACAGGCGCAGGCCGCCCAGGCTGCCGTTGAGCTTGCGAGCGAGCCGGGCGGGGTCGCGGTAGTCCTTGACGTCTATCCCGATCTCGTCGCCCAGCGAGACGTCGCAGGCGTCCTCGCGGGGGTAGAGCTGCACGGCGGCGCCGTGGACCCGGCGCAGGGCGCGGTAGAGCCGCACCTCCTCCTGGGCGGGGTCACACCAGTACTTGAGAATCTCGGGGCGCGCGATGAAGGCATCGGCAAAGGGCACCGACTCGCCCGGCAGTGCCACCGGGTGCAGGGCGCGGCAGGTGATCAGGCGGCAGCGGCCGTCCTCACGCAGGGGGGCCTGACAGCGCCCGCAACGGGCCACCATACCCGCCTGGGCCTGATCGGCGTGGGCCGGGACGTACACGTGCTCCAAGAAGGCAGCGACCTCGCCGCTGAGGCGGGGGTCCTGGCGCACCTCACGCAGCTCCTCGCGGGTGGCGAGGGGGTGCTCGGCGATGAACTGGCGCACCCGGGTGTAGACGGCGGGGCGCTCGTCGGGGTCGAGGCTACCCAGCGCGGTGGTCAACCGGCCGTGCAGTTGTGTCTCGATCAGATCCTCGAGGTGACCGCCCTGCTCGGCGAGCAGCGCGCAGTCGTCGCTGGGGACCAGGAAGTCGGGGTCGACCAGCACCATTTCGGCGTACTGGGAGTTGTTCGCGATGGCGCGCGGCGCCCACTCCCCCAGGGGACGGACGCAGCGGGCGAACAGGTCGTGCACGCTGGCAAAGGTCTCGGGCGTGTCCCCCGGCTCCTGGAGGGCGAGGCGTGCAAGGTGGGCCTGCGCCTGACGCACCTCCTTCGGGAGATGGGT
This sequence comes from Deinococcus planocerae, assembly GCF_002869765.1. NCBI lineage: Bacteria > Thermotogati > Deinococcota > Deinococci > Deinococcales > Deinococcaceae > Deinococcus > Deinococcus planocerae. Next base: position 10,362 of record NZ_PNOR01000016.1, read on the forward strand.
GTACTGGCCGACGAGGTGACCCTCCTGAACAGTCTCGAACTGCTTGAGCACGGCGTGGGCGAGCAGGATAGCGGTGCGCTCCGCGTGGTCGGTGTTGATGGCCGCCGCGGACGCTGGGGCGGGGCCGCTGAGGATTGCCTCGATCAGTTGCGCGTCGCTCAGACCAGCCAGGCTTTCCTTCACCAGGGCGACGGGCATGTCCCGGTCGCGCAGCTGCTTGGCGCGCAGGATTTCCAGGACGTTGCGACCAGTGAAGCGGCGCCCCATGCGAGTGAGCAGCCCCTCGTCCCGCCAGTCGCGAACTGCGCGCTCAGTGGGGAACTCGACTGCCAGCCCCAGTTCCCGGGAGAGCTCGCGCACCCGGACGAGCGCCTCTTTCAGGTTGCCCTGCCAGTCCCCGATGTCGCTTGAGACGTTCATGAGGCCAGCATATGAAATGCCACTATAGGTGTCAATATGTGTTTAGCGTAATGCCTGAGCCGGTGGGAATACTTGCGAAGCTATCTCCGGCATCCCATCACGCCGCCAGTGGCTTTTTCCCCCTGGCAACCCGCCTCTTTCACTGACCACCGGGGCTTTAGGGAGAGCGGCAGTCGGTGTCATGGCGACCCCAACATGCCGCTCCTTGTCGTTCCTGAACGTCCCCGACGGTCTCCTGTCCCGCAGACGTGAGCCAGCCCCTCTGGGACGCGGCTTACCTCAAGGTGTCAGGTACTGAGCTTCTCCGGAATAACTGACATCTTGAGTGCAAGAAAGGCAACCGACATGAATAGCGCTACAGCATTTCTGATTGCACTCGTCAGAGAGACAGACGACATCTCCAGCTCGCCCTGACAAAATTGGACAGCCTCATCGAGCAACTCCACCACGCACTCGAGCAATGACAGCGCAGCAGACAACTTCTATATTCGACGTTCCCCGTCTGACTGTGTGCACCCGTCACTTCTCTGACCCTCGCGCCGAAGCAGGAGGACCGATGGCAAAAGCCCTCCAAGTCCTGAGGCAGACCTGGCTCAACCGCCCCTTTGAGCCGCGGCACAACAGCAGTCATCCAGTTGCTGCCCGGAAACACTCCCAGCGTTAGGGCCTCCACCCCTGCTCAGTCCTCCTGAGCGCCGCCTGCCCCCCTCCGCAAGCCGAGGGGGAGGCGCCGCCCTCCCCCTCACCGTGAGGCCGCGCTGGCGGCGCTGGCCGTGACCTCGCCGTCCGTCCTGCCGGGAGACCCTTCAGCCCGGCAACCGCGCGAGGACGTGCCGGGCGCGCGAGAGCTTGGGGCCGCGCTGGCCGTCGAACTCGTAGGGCTCGTTCATCAGGAACCAGTACAGGTCGTGCAGGTAGGTGTGCGCGAGGTAGGCCCGCAGCCGCGTCACCGTCTCCGGGGCGCGGTCGGGCAGGAAGGTCAGCGCCGCCTCCAGGCTCGCGTCCGGCGAGAGCAGGTCCAGGGTGCCCGTCTTGAGGAGGGCAACGTCACGCAGGGGATCGTCCCACGCCGCCTTCGTCCAGTCGATCACGATCACTTCCCCCTCAGGCGCGATCAGGATGTTGTCCTGCCACAGGTCGAGGTGGCAAAACGCCGAGGGCTGGTCGAGCAGCCCGCGCTCCAGCGGCTCCTCCACGGCGTCGAAGAGGTCGTCGAGGGGGTAGGCGGCGAGCGCGCGGCGGAAGCGCTTGAGGCGTTCACGCAGGCGGCTGAGGTCCACGGCCTCTCCCCGCTCGCGGTGGAGGGCCCTCAGGATCTCGCGCAGCCTCGGGAGCGCGCGGGGGACGTCGGCGGCGGCGAGGGGGTGCCCGGGGAAGCGGCGCATGATCAGGGCCTCCACCCCGTCGGCCTCCACGGCGTCCACCACCCAGTCGCCGAGAGCGGCGCGGCGCATGTTCTCGGCCTCCAGGCGGTGCTCGCCCTGCTGGTTGCGGTACACCTTCACGACGACCCCTCCGTCCGGGGTGCTGTACACGCGGCTTTGCATCCCCTGGTCCATCGGGGTGAGGGGGCCGTAGCGGGCCTCCAGCACGGGGAAACGGAGGGAGGTCGGGCCGCCGGAGGTCACCCGCGCATCATAGCGGGGCCCGTGGGCGGGGGCGACGAAAGACGAGCGGGGAGCGGGCCCGGACCGGACGGGAAACGTCACGGGCCGCAGAGCACGCGGGCCGTCTCCTCCGGCGTGCGGGAACAGGCCCTACTGCGGGAGTTGTTCGAGCACCGTCACCAGGCGCGGGTCGAGGGTGACCCCGGCCTGGGCCCGGACGCGCTCGGGGTCGCCCAGGCGGACCGAGGCGTTCGCCACGGCGAGGATGCGGGCGTAGAGCGGGATGTCCTCACCGCTCAGGCCGTTCGGCTCCCCGCCGCCGTCCCAGCGCTCGTGGTGGTGGCGGATGGCCTTTTGCGACTCGGCGAGCTGCGGGACCCCGTGCAGGAAGTTGGCGCCGACCTGGGCGTGTCCGGCCTCGCCGTTGATCTTGCCGAGGTCGTGGAGGGTGGCGGCGAACCAGAGTTCTTCGAGCTCGCGCCCTGCCAGCCCCACCGCCCGCCCGAGGCGCAGGGCCGTCTCCGCCACCGCCTGCGCGTGCCCCAGCGAGTCGAACTCGCGGCTCTCGACCGCCTCGACGAGGGCGACCGAGAGCTGCCGGGACGCCTGCCGCCAGTCGTCGCGCGATCCCAAGAGGCTCAGCAGCGGCGCGACAGCCCCCGCCCAGCGGGACACAGCCTCCTGCGCGGCGGGCGCGACCTCCCCCGCCACCCTGCCGTCGAAGACGAGCGCGCCCAGGGTGCGCCCCCGGTCCGCCAGCGGCACGACGAGGGTCCAGAGCGCGTCTTTCAGCCCGCACTCGTCGAGCCGGGCGTGGACCTCGGGCGGGTTCTGCTCGTAGAGGTCGCGGCCTCCCCCCGCGAGCACCCGGGGGCGGGGTCCGGTCCAGGGGCCGCTCAGCACCGTGCCTACCAGGGTCTTGGGATAGCCGAGAACCGCCGTCACCCGGTCTTCTCCCCGGCGCAGGACCCCGTACCCCTGCACCCCGCCTCCGAGCAGGCTCGCCCCGTGCGCCAGGGCCCCCTCCAGGATGCCCTCGGCGGTCGGGCGGGCGAGGAGATCGGCCAGCACGCGGGTCGCGTCGGGCGTCTCGGCGGGGGTGGGTCCTTCGGCGGCCACCGCCGGGCGGAGGTCGGGTTCGGGCGCGGTCTGCGGGCGAGGGGGGCGTCGGAACACGTTGCGGCGAGTATACCCGCGCTACCCTGGCCCCCGGATGCCGCGTCCCCCCACCCCCCCCGGAGACTTCAGGACCCAGCGCCCCGCCACTCACCCGCCGCGCCCCAGCCGGGTGACGGAGGCGGTGCGGCGCGGTTACGACGCCTACACGCGCCGGGCCCGGGCCTGGACGGCGGGCTACCAGGAACGCGGCGGGCGGGTCTACTGCGGGGCGGGGTGCTTCGCGTGCTGCAACATGCCCATCCGGGTCAGCCTCGCCGAGGCGCTCGTGACCGCGCAGGCCCTGACGGAGGGGGGGGCCGCGCGGATGGAGGCCCACGCCCGCCGGGTCATTCAGAACGCCCGCACCGCGCCGAGCGACGACGTGTACGTCGAGCGCCACCGCCGGGAGGTAGGCTATTGCCCGCTGCTCGACCGGGCGACGGGCGGCTGCTCGCGCTACGACGTGCGGCCCACCCGCTGCCGCGACACCTTCAGCGCCCTGCCCGCCCGCTACTGCGAGGCCGGGGCGTGGGAGCAGATGACCCGCCGCGAGCGCGAGGCCTATCGCCGCGAGGTCGCCCGCACCCCCGGCACCGACGGCGAGCTGCACTTCATCGCCCCCCTCGAACATCTCTCGGAGCCGATCTGGGCGTCGGCGGCGAAGGCCATGCGCGCCGAGTGGGGCGTGGAGGCGTGGGGCGACTTCTGGGTCCTGACGACCCTGGCCCGCGACGCGGCCTTCATGGCGGCCATCGAGCGGGGGGACGCGCGGGGGGCGTGGCGGGCGGCGAAGGCGGCGGGGCTGGCGCACCCGACGGTGCTGGAGGTGGGCTGAGCACCCCCTAGACTGTCCCGCGTGAGCGCCTCCCCCTCCATCCCCAGAGCCGACCTTTATGCTGCCGCCGACCGCTTCGGCACGCCGCTGTACGTGTACGACGCGGCGGAGCTGGACGCCGCCCTCGCCCGGGTGCAAGCGGCGTTCGGGGGGGCGCGGGTCTTCTACGCGATGAAGGCGAACCCGAACCTCGCGCTCCTCGCCCGGTTGCGTGCCTCGGGCGTGGGCTTCGAGTGCGTGAGCGCCGGGGAGATCGCGCGGGCCGAGCACGTGGGTGCGGGGGGCGAAGACATTCTGGTGAACGGCCCCGCCAAGTCGCGCGAGGAGTACGAGACGGGCGCGCGGCTCGGCGCCATCTTCGTCGTGGACCGCGAGGAGGAGGTGGGGCTTCTGCCCCCCGGCTCGCGGGCCCTCGTGCGGGTGAATCCGGCCCTGAACGTCAGCACCCACGACCACCTCGCCACGGGCGCGGCGGGGAGCAAATTCGGGGTGACGCCCGCGCAGGCCCCCGGGGTGCTGCGGGCGCTGCGGGAGGCCGGGCACCACGCCCTCGGCCTGCACGTCCACATCGGCAGCGCGATCCGTCTTGTTACGGACTTCGGCGCCGCCTTCGCCCGCCTCGCCGAGTTGCGGGCGCACACGGGCGAATTGGAGGTCCTCGACGTGGGCGGCGGCTGGGGGCTGGGCGCCGACCTGCCCGGTATCGCCCGCGAGGCGCGGGAGGCCGCGAGCGCGTTCGGAGCGCAGTTGTGGGTCGAACCGGGCCGCTACCTCGTCGCGCGGGCGGGCACGCTGCTCACGCGGGTGGTGGGCACCAAGCGCACCGGGCGCAACTTCCTCCTCACCGACGCGGGCATGACCGAGCTGCTGCGGCCCATGCTGTACGGGGCCGTTCACCCGGTCACGCCGCTCTGGGACGGTGGGGAGGCACAGACCTGGGACGTGGCCGGGCCCGCCTGCGAGAGCGGCGACCTGCTCGCGCGGGACGTGGCGCTGCCTGAGCCGAACCCGGGCGACCTCCTCGCGGTCGGGGACGCGGGGGCGTACGGGGCGGCGATGAGCGGCAGCTACCTCACCCGGCCCAGGCCCGCCGAGGCGCTGTGGGAGGGTGGTGCGTGGCGGCTGATCCGACGCCGGGAGACGCCGCGGGACGTGTGGGCGGCGGAGATGGGCGCGTACACTGCCTCCACCCATGATCGTCAAGGACCTTGAACCGCAGACGTACTCTGACCCCCTGCGCCGCGCCGGGTACGAGGCCGAGCGGCAGATGACGCACTACCTCAAGCGGGCCTTCGGGGACGACCCCCACGTCTGGGTGTGGCACAACCTGCGGATCGAGCGCAAGGGGGAGGCGGCGCAGCTCGACCACCTCGTCATGTACAGGCACGGCCTGATCGTGGTGGAGAGCAAGAGCGTGACGGGGCAGGTCAGCATCAACGGGCAGGGGGAGTGGACGCGCTGGTGGAAGGGCGAGGGACGCGGGATGCCCTCCCCCATCCTGCAAGCCCGGCGACAACTCGACCTGCTCACGCGGCTGCTTTCCGAACACACGGAGAAGGTGCTCGACCGGGGTCTGTTCGGGCTCACCCAGCGCCGCTTCGATCCCATGCGGCGTGACGTGCTCGTCGCCATCTCGGACGGGGGCCGCGTCACCCGCAAGGCGGAAGTTCCCGAGGTCGTGAAGGCCGACCAGGTGCCAAGGCCGCATCCGGGAGATCACGCGGGAAGCGGGCGGCCTCGGCGCCTTCGCCTTGAGCGGCATCGAACTCGCGCGCCTGGCCACCTTCTTGTGGGAACGTCACCAATCCGCGGTACAGATGGCGGGGCAGACGGCACAGACACCCCCGTTCCCCCCGGAGCCGGCCCCCGCGCCCGCCCAACTCAGAACCTCCCGGGAGCGGCAGAGCCAAGTGCGGCCCGACCCGGGCATCGGCTGCCGCTCCTGCGACTCGGTGGACGTGATGGTCGTGTATGGAAAATACGGGTATTACCTCAAATGCCGCGCCTGCGGCGGGAACACCCCCGCGAAGGCAGTTTGCCCCTCCTGCGGTCAGCCGGGGCGACTGCACAAGGCCGGGCGTGAGTTCACGGCCCGTTGCCCCGGCGGGCACACCTGGGCCTACTTCACCAATCCGGCGGACGCCTGAGCCGCATCCTCACCGGGACCTTTGCCCCACCTGGGCTATCATGCCCCCGTGACCCTGCCGCCCTCCCCGACGGTCTCCCCCACGCCCGACACCACCCGCGCCCGCATCCTGACCGAGGCGGCGCGGCTGTTCGTGGCGAGCGGCTACCACGGGGTGAGCATGCGGGAGGTGGCGGCGGCGGTCGGCGTGACCAAGCCCGCGCTCTACCACCACTATGCCGACAAGGAGGCCCTCTTCCTGGCGATGCTGAACGGCACGCTGGCGGGCCTCGCGCGGCTGGTGACCCACGCCGAGGGGCAGCCCGGCATCCGCAGGCAACTGGAGGTGCTCGTGGGCGACCTGCTGGCCTCGGCCCCCGAGCAGAGACTGGGCCTGCAACTCGCGGGAGAACTGCGGCACGTCTCGCCCGAGCGCCGCGCCGCCTTCGAGGGCGAGTACCGCCGGGTGTGGATGGGGGGCCTGACGCGCCTGATCGAGGGGGCCGCCTCGCGGGGTGAGCTGCGCGCCGACCTGCCCCCCGCCGTGCTGACGCGGGCGCTCCTCGCGCTGCTCTACCCGCTGGTGACAGGGGCGCCGCCCACCGACCCGCACGGCACGGCCCGGGCGCTGCTGAGCGTGTACCTCGACGGGGCCGCGGCGCGGTAGGCGCTCACCCCGGGGAGGCAGGCCCCCGGGCGATGATGAAGGTCCTTCACCCGCCACTTAGGAACGGTGCACAACTTCTCCCGGAGCATGGCCTGTATCGCGCCTTCGCGGTGCGTTGGTTCGTTGTGCTTTTCCTCGCCCCGCGCGCGGCCCCCGTGGCCCACGCACCCCTCCCGCCCGCCTTTCTGGAGACACCCTGATGGAAACCCTGTTCGGCTGGATCACCCAGCCCGAGGCCTGGCTTGCCTTCGGCACGCTGCTGCTGCTCGAAGTCGTGCTCGGCATCGACAACGTGATCTTTATCAGCATTCTGGCAGGCAAGCTGCCGCCCGAGCAGCGCCAGCGCGCGCGCACCATCGGCCTGCTCGCCGCGATGCTGATGCGGCTCGCGCTGCTGTTCTCGATTGCCTGGATCTACCGGTTGCAAAACGACCTGTTCGAAATTTTCGGAAGGGGCTTTTCGGGCCGCGACCTGATCCTGATTTTCGGCGGACTCTTCCTGCTCTACAAGGCCGTCAAGGAGATGCACGAGCAACTCGAAGGGCCCGGCACCCATGAGCCCACCCTGGGGAGCGTGGGCGCGGCGAATTTCGCGGGCATCATCGCGCAGATCATGGTGCTCGATATCGTGTTCAGCCTCGACTCGGTGATCACGGCGGTCGGGATGGCCGACGACATCGGCGTGATGGTGAGTGCCGTCGTCGTGACCGTGCTCATCATGCTCGTCGCCGCGCGGCCCATCGGCGAGTTCGTGCAGGCGCACCCCACCGTCAAGATGCTGGCGCTGGCCTTTCTCCTCCTGATCGGCGTCAACCTGATCGCCGACGGCTTCGGCTTCAAAATTCCCAAGGGCTACACGTACTTCGCGATGGGCTTCGCCATCATGGTCGAGCTGCTCAACCTGCGCGCCCGCAAGGGCAAGCCCGTCGCCCTGCACGAGACGCAGAGGCACCCGGACGCGGGCTGAGACACCGAGAACCACGGAGGCGGAGGCTCACGGGCTTCCGCCTCTTGCCTACAAAAGCGGGGTTGACCGGACTTCCCTTGCAAGCGACTCCGTGAGGCCACTCGGAAAGAGGGAGAAATCGGCTTGAGCCCCGGCTTTTTCAAAACGCCTATCCAGACTGCGAACAGGAGCACGCCGCATCAACGCCCCTGGCCCACGACCACGTCGGCTCGCGCAGCGAGACGGTGGGCGAGCGACTGGAGCGCGACAAGATCACACCTTACGTCCTCAAAAACCCGACCACCCGCGCCGCCCGTCAACCCTTGCTCAGCGCAGCGCCGCCCCCCCTGCCCCCCCTGGGGGGAGGGGGCAGGGGGGTGGGGGCAAACCGAATCAAGTTGCCCTGCCACATCCTCTCACTTCACCTGAGCCACGCGACTCAACCCACCCGCTCACCGTTCAGGAAAATCGCCGCCGACGGGCACAGATCGCGCAGCACACAGCCCTCGCAGCGGGGGCGCCCCGCCTTACACGTCTGCCGACCGTGGCGGATGGTGGCGACGTGGAAGGTGTAGCGGGCCGTCCAGTCACGCGGCAGCACCTCGTCGAACCAGCGCTCGACCTTCACGGCGCTCCAGCGGGCGGGCGTCAGGTCAAGCCGTTTGGCGATGCGGTCGATGTGCGTGTCCACCGGCATCGCGGGCCGCGCGAGGTCGAAGAGCAGGACACAGCTCGCCGTCTTCGGCCCCACGCCGGGCAGCGATTCCAGCAGGGCGCGGGCGTCCGCGTCGCTCAGGTCGCGCGTCTCCCGCAGGCTGAGGGAGCCGCGCGTCTCCTCCAGGGTATGCAAGACGTTCCAGATGTAGTCGGCCTTGATCCTCGCCAGGCCGCCGCCCGCCGCGCGCAACACCGCCTCGATACCGTCCGGCCCGTCTGCCAGCGCTGCCTCCCAACCCGGGTAGGCGAGCTTGAGGGCCTCGAACTGACGGCGGGTGATCGCCCCGACGTTCTGTTGACTCAGGATGGTCTCGATCAGGCCGTCCAGGGGTTCGGGGCTGAGCCTGGGGCGGGGCGGGGTGGGCAGGTACGTCTCCCCCAAGCGCCGCGCGATCTCGGGCAGGGGGGCGGGCGGCGGCACCTCCTGGCTGGGGGGAGGGCGGGGGGTACGGACCCTGGGAGGCGCGGCAGTCGCGATCAGGGTGAGGGGGGACCCGGGCGGGGGGGCGGGAACGCGGGGCACGGCCCAGGCTAGCCCCGGGGTGGAGGCGCGACTGTGCCTGAAGGTGGAGCGTTTGACCCGAGAACGCCGTCACGCCGACTCGCAAAGCGGCGAGGCAGAGCGCGAGCGACGCCTTGCCCCGCCGTGCGCGAGACCCTTCGACTGCGCTCCGGGTGACACCTGTTCTTCCGTCCAGTGCTCCAGAGCCGGGAGGTGGAGGCGGGTCCCCTGGTCCCCTACTGCCGGGCGCGCAGCTTGGTGACGTTGCCCGCCGCGTCGCGGACCTCGATGTCGGCGTAGATGCCGGTCGTCTCGGCGTAGAAGTCCACCCGGGCGCCCGGCGTGATGTTCAGGCGGTTGCCGTCCACCAGAATCTGGGCGACCCGGTTGTCGTCGGTGGCGGCGCCGGTCACGCGGATGACGTTGCGCTCGCGCTCGAAGCGGGTGACCTTGATAGCCGGGTCCGTGCCGTCCACGCTGACGGGCAGGCGCAGGGTACTCTCGTTGCCCGCCGCGTCGCGCGCCCGGATCGTGTACTCGCCGCGCGAGCCCTGAATCTGCGTCTGGAAGACGAAGTTGGCGAGCTTCGGCGTGCCGCCCTGGAGGGGGACCGGGCGGCCCTCCACCGTCAGTTCCTTGACGCCGTGGTCGTCGAGCACGTACCCCTTGACCACGAAGTTGCGCGCCTGGCTGACCCCGCCCCCCTCGGGGCTGGTGATCACGATACGCGGCTGGAAGGTGTCGGCAGTCCGGTTGCACGCCCCCAGCAGCGCGGCGAGCGGGAGGAGCAGCAGGCGGGCGCGGCGCATGGGGGGAGTATAGCGGGGGGAGCGGCCAGCCCTCGGCCCTCAGCCGTCAGCCGCAGGGGGGCGAGGCACCGGCGCGTCACGCTGAATGCTCCCCGGCCACACGTCCCCCGCCCCGGTGCTTTAATGCCCCCCGTGAGCGCGCCCCCCCGTCCCCCCGCCGTCAGCCGTGCCATTCCCGAGGGCACCCGCGATGTCCTGCCGCCCGAGTGGGCGTGGCGGGAGCATCTGCGCGCACGGCTGATGGGCGTCTTCTCCGCCTGGGGGTATCAGGGCGTGGAGGTGCCCGCGCTGGAGTTCGCCTCGGAGGCGCACCCGCAAAACGCGCGGGCCTTCAAGCTGATCGACGCGAGCGGCGAGGTGCTGGCCCTGCGCAGCGAATACACCACCGCCATCGGTCGGCTCGTGCGCGCCCGCTTCCCACAGGGGCCCTTCCCCCTGCGCCTCCAGTACGGCGGGCGGCTGTGGCTGCGCACCCTGACGAGCGAACTCGGGCGGCTGCGCGAGTTCTATCAGGTCGGCGTGGAACTCGTCGGGGTGGAGACGCCGGGGGCCGACGCGGAACTCCTGCGGCTGGGCACCCGGGCGCTCGATACGGTCGGCGTGCGGGCGGTCATGGAGGTCGGCTATCCCGGCTTCGTGGACGCCGTGCTGGAGGACGCGGGCCTGCACGGCGAGGCGCGCGACGCCCTGCACGGGGCCATCGACCGCAAGAGCGGGGCCGACGTGGACCTCCTCGCCCGGCGGCACGGCCTGGGGGCGGACGTGACCCGGACCCTGCACCTGCTGACCGACCTGTACGGCGGGCACGAGGTGCTGGGTCAGGCGGCGGGGCTGGCGCGTGGCGTGCGGGCACGGACGGCGGTCGAGCACCTGGAGGCCGTCGCCGCGCTGTGCGACCCGGGGCTGCTCTTCGACCTGGGGGCCAGCCGCCGCTACGGGTACTACACCGGGATCACCTTCCGCGCTTACGCCGAGGGGCTGAACCAGCCCGTGCTGGGCGGCGGGCGCTACGACCTCTCCGGGGTGCCGGGGGCGGGCTTCGCCATCGGCCTGGAGCGGCTGACGGAGGTGGCGGCGGCGACCCTCCCCCCCGAACCCGAGGTCGTGCTGGCCCTCGACCCGGCTGGAGCGGAGACGGCCCGCGCCGCCGGACTCGTGGCCGAACTCGCCTGGACGGACGACCGCGCCGAACTCCTCGCCTACTGCGCCCGCCGGGGCATCCGCCGCTGGGCGCGCGGCGAGACGATCAGCGAGGGGGGGGAAGCGTGACCCCGGCCATCCAACGCGGCCCCGACCACCTCACCCTCGCGCTGCCCAAGGGCCGGATTCTGGAGGAGGCCGTTTCCCTGCTCTCCCGCGCCGGGCTGCCCCTGACCCTTCCCGAGCGGTCCCGCGCGCTGCGGCACGAGTTTCCCGGCGTGACCGTGCTCGAACTGCGCAACCAGGACGTGCCGGTGTACGTGGACCTCGGCGTGGCGGACGCGGGCATCGTGGGGAAGGACGTGCTCGTCGAGTCGGGGCGGGCGGTGTACGAGCCCGTGGACCTGCGCTTCGCCGGGTGCCGCCTGTCCCTGATCCGGGAGGTGGGGGCGGCGGGGCCTATCGGTCGCGTTGCCACCAAGTACCCCCGCTCGGCCCGCGCCTACCTCAACTCGCGCGGCATCCCCGCCGAGGTCGTGAGGCTCAGCGGCAACATCGAACTCGCCGCGCTGACGGGGCTCGCCGACGCCGTGGTGGACCTCGTGCAGACGGGGGGCACCCTGCGCGCGAACAACCTGGAGGAGGTCGAGGTGCTGTTCCACTCCAGCGCCCGCCTGGTGGTGAACCGCGCGGCCCTCAAGCTGCGGCGGGAGCGACTGCGGCCCCTGATCGAGCGGCTGCGGGAGTTGGTGGCGGTGGGGGCGGGAGAGCTTTAGAGGCGTGAAGTCGAAGGCTTGCTGTAAGAACTGACCGCCATCTCAACCTCTAGAAGTCCGGCTCCTCCAACTCTCCACCAACGAACTTCGCCAACCCTGCGAGACCTACTTCCTGCGGTGTGGCCCAACGTGCACGCCCGCCTATAACGGCATCAAGAACGCCATTCAGCAGAAGGCGCCCCTCGCTGTCAGGGAAACGCGCGGCGTCTTCCGTGATAGCCCTTGGGTCAGGGTAGACGGTGGAACATTCGAGACAATAAGCGTGCAAATGTCCAGCGGCGGAGAGGCGAAGGTACAGTGGGCCTGCACCACAACAGGTGCAAGCCGATTGGAGGTATGAAGCCACGATGCAAGGATGCTCCGTCGGCAGGCGATAACTCCAGACCCAGAGAGCCTACTCACTAACTCTGGGCGACCGCTTCCTCCCCCAGCGCCTCCGCCATCCGCTCCAGCGCCTCGATCAAGAGAGCGCGGCTGGTGGCGAAGTTGACGCGGATGAAGCCCTGGTACTGCGGCTTGAGTTCTTCCGGCGCGAAGACGGGGCCGTCGTGGACGGCGATCCTCGCCTCCTCCAGCAAAAATTTCTGGATGTCCCCAGCCCGCGGGTGCGCCCGCAGGTCGAGCCACGCGAGATAGGTCGCCTCGACGGGGAAGGAGCGCACCCAGGGGAGTTGCGTCTCCACAAAAGCCTGGAGCACGTCGCGGTTTCCCCGCAGATAGTTGACCGTGCCCTCCAGCCAGGGCCTGCCCTCTCGCAGGGCCGCCTGCCACGCCGTCACGCTCAGGGCGCTGGGGTGGCCCATCAGGCCTCCGACGGAGGTCTTGACCCGCTTCACGAGCTCGGGGTCGTGGCTCACCATCGCCCCGATCCCCAGGCCCGCCGTGTTGTACGCCTTCGCCGGGCCGGTGAGGGTGATCGTCTTCGCCCGCACGCGCGGGTCGGCGGCGAAGGATTCGAACGCCCGGCCCGTGTACCGCAGATCGGCGTGCAGCTCGTCCGACATCACCCACAGGTCGCGGGCGAGCACGAGGTCGCGCAGGCGGGCGAGTTCTCCCTCGTCCCACACCCGCCCGGTGGGGTTGTGGGGGTGGCAGAGCAGAAGCAACTTACTGCCCTCGGTCGCGGCCTCCAGCGCCTCCCAGTCGATCTCCCAGCGCCTCTCCCCCTCCCGCAGCGGCGCGGCGGCCACCCGCCTCCCCTGGTCCGTGAGAGCGAGGTGGAAGGGGTGGTACACGGGCGTCATCGTGACGACGGGTTCACCCGGCTCGGTCAGCGCCTTCACGGTGGCGTAGATGCCCGGCACGACGCCCGGCAGGAAGGCGGTGCTCCCATCCGGGAGGTCGGTCAGCCCCTGCGTGGCGAGGTGGTCCCGCAGTTGGCCGGTCAGGGTGGTGTCGCCGAGAAGCTGGTGGTAGCCCAGCCCGCGCGTCAGGCGGTCCTGAAGGGCGGCGACGATGGGGGGCGCGACCGGGTAGTCCATGTCGGCGACCCAGAGGGGGATGACGCCCTCGTCGTAGAAGGTCCACTTCAGGCTGTCCACGTGCCGCAGGGTGGCGGGGTCGAGGCCGCCGTAGGGGTCCGCGACGGAAGCGTCGGGCAGGAGTTCGCTGGGCTGCGCGTCGGTCATGGGGCGAGGATACGCCGCCCGGTCAGGCTTCGGGGCCTCCCGCGATTCGGGCGAGTTCGGCGGCGTCCACCACCCGCACCGTGCGGCGCTCCAGGTGAATCAGGTTCAGACGGTAGAACTCCCCCAGCTTGCGGCTGACGAGTTCGGGCACGGTGCCGAGGAGGGCGGCGAGTTCGCTGTTGGTGGGCAGGGCGTGGGGCCCGGCGGCGTGCTCCAGCAGGTAGGCGGCCAGACGTTCCCCAAGTTCGCTGAAGACGAGCTGTTCCACCCGCGCGAGGAGTTCGGCTTGCCGCCGCGCGAGGTAGGCGATCACGGCCCCGGCGAGGGCGGGCGTGCCGCACACGCGCCCCCGCACCGCCGCCGCGGGCAGGGCCAGCACCTCGGTCGGGGCGGCGAGGGCCACCGCGCTCGCCGGATACCGCGCCTGCGCCTCGAAGGCCGCCACCCCCGCCACGACCTGCCGCGGTCCCTCGACGTGCAGGGTCAGTTCGCGGGTGCCTCCCCGCGCCAGGCGGTACACCCGCACGCTGCCCGAACTCACGATGTACAGCGTGTCCGCCGCGTCCCCCGCCCGGAAAAGGTGCTCGCCGCGCGTGAAGGACCGGAAGGACGCCAGCGCCGCCAGCGGCCCCAGGTCGGCGGGGTCGGCGCCGCGGAAGATGGGGGCCTGCGCGAGGAGTCGTTCGGCCTGGGCAGTCACGTCCCCAGATGCTGCCACGCCAGGGGCCGGGAAGGAGGGCAAGGCCCCTTGCTCCTACGCCCCGCCGAGCAACGTGACGAGTACCCGCGTGTCGGATTGGTCCGCCTCCAGGGCGAGGGGCTCGTTCCCGTCGTGGGTGATGACCTCAGCCCCGTGGAGAGTTCGAGTGCCCTCATCGGTCGTGACGTGCACCTCACCGCTCAGGACGGCAAGCACCACCCGCGCCCCCGGATGACCGTGGCGGGGTACGCCCTCCCCCGCGTCCAGGTGAAAGAGGAGGCTGCGACCCCCCGCCGTCGCCGCGAGAACCTGCGGAGGCTGGGCCCGGTTCACGGTGCCTCCCCGGTTCCCCGCGCGTGCCGCTCCAGGGTCACCCGCATCCGCCCGGCGAGGGCCAGCAGCGCCTCGGCCTCGGGCGGGTCCAGTTCCTCGCGCAGGGTCCTCTCCCAGAGCCGCAGCCAGCGGTCGAAGTGGGCGGCGTCGATGCCCAGGGCCGCGTGCGCCGGGCCGGGCTGCCCCCGGTAGGCGCTCGGCCCACCGAGCACCGCCCGCCAGAATCCCTCCAGCCGGGCGATGTGGACGGGCCACCCCCCGCCCGGAAAGGGCCCGACCCGCCGGGTGAAGACGGGTCCCAGCAGCTCGTCCCGTGTCGCCCGGGCGTAGAAGGCCCACAGCAGGCGCCGCAGCCGCTCGTCGCCGAGCCGGGCGTACAGGGAAGTCGGGAAGGGCAGGCTCATGGATAAGCGAGGGCGGCCAGCCCGCACAGCAGGACGCTGGCCGTGAGGGTGAGGTGGGTGATCCAGACGGGCGGCGCGGCACCGGGGGTTCCCGCCCGCCGGACGTGCAGGCCGACGAGGGCCCCGATCAGGACCAGCACCACGAGTTCGAGGAGCAGCGGCGCCGTGAAGCCCCCGGTTACGCCGAGCGCGAGCACGACGAGCAGCAGCAAAGCCGTCAGCGGGCCGTTCACCCGGGCGTAGTGGCGACCCACCAGGCGGCGGTGGGCGCTGCGAGTCGCCTCATCGGGAAACAATTCCCTGAAAGCGGGGCTCACGACGAAGGTGGTGAAGAGGTACATCCCCACCCACACGCCGACGAGGAGGATGTTGAGGGCGGCCAAGACCGTCATAGCCCAAAGAACGCCTTGTTCTTGACGATGAACTCGGTCTCCCCGGCGGGCACGTCCTCCTCGGGGAAGATGGCGCTGACGGGGCAGGCGGGGACGCAGGCGCCGCAGTCGATGCACTCGTCGGGGTGGATGAGGTACTGGTCGCCGCCGTCGTAGATGCACTCGACCGGGCACACCTCGGTGCAGGCCTGGTCCTTGACGCCGATGCAGGGGCTGACAATGATGTGGGTCACGGGGACAGGATGCCTGTCCGCGCGCCCCGCCCGCCATGACCCAGGTCATGGGCACCGTAGACTGGACCGCGATGCTGGCGATCATAGGCGCGATGGACGAGGAGATCGAAGTGCTGCTCGCGGAGTTGCGGGAGCGCGAGGACCTGACGCGGCCCGGCGTGACCCTGCACCGGGGCGTGCTGGACGGGGTGCCCGTGCTCCTCACGCGCGGCGGGATCGGCAAGGTGAACGCCGCGATGACGACCACGCACTTGATCGTGGCCGGGGCGACGCGGGTAATCTTCACGGGGGTCGCGGGCGGCGTCTTGCCGGGCCTGCGGGTGGGCGACATCGTGGTGAGCACCGACCTCGTGCAGCACGACGTGGACGTGACGGCCCTGGGGTACGAGGTCGGCACCATGCCCGGCGAGCCCCCCGCCTGGCCCGCCGACGAGCGGCTGAGGTCTGTCGCGTTGGCGGCGGCGGGCCAGGTCGAGGGGGTGCGTGTCCTGGAGGGCCGGGTGGCGAGCGGCGACCAGTTCATCGCCTCGCCCGAGGGGGCACAGAGGCTGCACGACCTCTTCGGGGCGGCCTGCGCGGAGATGGAGGGGGCCGCCGTCGCCCAGGTGTGTGCCAAGGCGGGGGTGCCCTTCGTGGTCATCCGCTCGGTGAGCGACACCGCCGACAAGGGCGCGCGGGTGGACTACCGGACCTTCATGCCCCTCGTCGCCCGGCACGCCAAGCAGGTCGTGCGGGGGATGCTCGCCCGCTTGGCAGCGCAGGGGTGAACACGTCCGTCACCCGGACGCTCCCCGCCCCCGTGCGCTTCGTGCTGGGGCTGGGCGTGCTCGTGGGGTTCGCGGCGCTGGGCACCGCCCTCGTCTCCGCCCTGCGGCTGCCGCTGCCGGGGTCGGTGGTCGGGATGGTGCTGCTGTGGGCCGCCCTGTCCCTGGGGGTGGTGCGGCTCCACTGGATCGAGGACGCCGCCGACGGCCTGCTCGCCACCCTGGGGCTGCTGTTCGTGCCCGCCACCGTGGGCGTGATCGAGTACCTCTCGGCGGGGGCGGCGTGGGCGCTGTGGCTCCTCGTGATGCTCGCCGGGCTGCTGCTGGGGGCGGGGGTGGCGGGGCTGGTGGCGTCGCGGCTGGTGCGGGGGTGAGGGGCCTTCAGCCTTCTGCCTTCTGCCTTCCGCCCTCTGCACCCGCAGGGTCCCCGTGACCTGGGTCGCCCTCACCCTGCTCGCCTTCGCGCTGGGCGTGGTGGCGCAGATCAGGACGCGGAGCGCCCTCGTCAACCCCACCCTGATCGCCACGGTGGTCGTCGCAGCGGTGCTCCTCGTGACGGGGACGCCCTACGGCACCTATCAGGCGCAGGTGCGGCCCGTCTCCTTCCTGCTGGGCCCGGCGGTGGTGGCGCTCGCGGTGCCGCTGTACCGGCTGCGGGCGCTGCTCGCGCGGGAGTGGCGGGCGCTGGCGCTGGGGGGACTGACGGGCACGCTCGTCGGGGTGGGGGCCGACACGGGGCTGGCTCACCTGCTCGGCCTGAGCGAGGCGGCGCAGCGGTCGCTGAGCACCGCCCCCGCCACGAGCCCGGTCGCCCTGCAACTCGCTCCCCTCACCGGCGCGCCCCCGGTCCTCGCGGCGACCCTCGCCGTTCTCTCGGGGCTGGTGGGGGCGCTCGTGCTCCCGCCTGTCCTGACCCGGCTGGGCGTGCGCCATCCCCTCGCCCGGGGAGTCGCCATCGGCAGCGTCGCCCACGGGGTCGGGACCGCCCGCGCCCGCGAGGAGGGCGAGCAGACCGGCGCCGCGAGCAGCATCGGCATGGGGCTGGCCGCCCTCCTCGTGACGCTGGTGGTCGCGCTGACGCGCTGAGGCTCAGAGCCGCGCCACCACCGTCTCCGCCCCCGTCACCCGGTCGCCCACGCTGACCTGCGGCACGGCGTGCCCCGGCAGCGTGAGCAGGACGAGCCCGCCCTCCTCCAGGAAGGCGAGCTTGTGCCCGGCGCGGGTCTCGTCCCCCGGGCGGACGTAGGTCATGGCGTTCAGGCCCCCCGCCCCCGCGACCAGGGTGACCCCCACGTCGCCGCCGGGCGTCTCCAGCGTGGTGACGTGGCGCTCGTTCTCCACCGCCCCGCGCGTGCCGAGCAGGTCGGCGGGGCGGCCCAGCAACAGCCCGGCGCCCCCGAGGGACACGTTCAGGCGGCTGCCGACGTGCTCGACCTCCCGCGCCGTGCCGCCCACCGGGGCATAGGCGAAGTGCACGTCGAGCGGGCCGTTGAACAGCCCGACGAGCCACCCCTCCCACACGTCCGCGCCGGTCAGGTCACGCGTGCTCAACGGGGCGGCCAGCGTCTCCACCCGCACCTCCCCGCCCTCGATGCGCCGGACGAAGCACACCAGCCCGTCGGCGGGGCTGAGGACCGCGCCCGCGTCCTGCGGGGGAATACGGATGGGATCGCGGTAACGGCGCACGCCGCGCACGTACCAGACGGCGGCTCCCAGGACGGCGAGGGGCAGGATCAGGCGGGGCAGACCGGGCATGGAGCGAGTGTAGAGGAGGAACGGGGGGCCCGCTCCGGCGCTACCGGGAGACGAAAATCTGCACGCTCTGAAGGGTGTCGGGCTGGGCCCCCGGGATGGCCGTCTCCCCACCCTGACCGCTCCGCGCCGTCCGCGTGAGCCTCGCCAGCACGTCCTGCCCAGCCACGACCTTGCCGAAGACCGTGTAGTCCCCGCTCAGAAAGTCGGCGGGCGCGAGCGTGACGAAAAACTGGCTTCCCTGCGAGAAGTAACTCTGCGAGCGGGCCATGCCCAGCACCCCCGCCGAGTTGAACTTCAGCCCCTCGTCGAGCTCCACGAAGAAGCCGTAGCCCGGCCCGCCCGTGCCCCACCTCTCCCGCTGCGCAGCCTCGGCGCTGAGGGGATCGCCCCCCTGCGCCATGAAGCCCTCGACGACCCGGTGAAAGCGCGTGCCGTCATAGAAGCGGTTCAGCGCGAGAAAGACGAAGTTGTTTACCGCCTTGGGTGCCTGCCGGGCGTACAGCTCGACCGTCACGTCGCCCTTGTTCGTCTTCAGGACGGCGCGGTAGGTCTTCGCGGGGTCGACCACCCAGCCCGGCTCCCTGAAGGAACGGACGGGCTGCGCGCTGAGATACGGCACGGGCGCGAAGGTGGGCGCGGCGGCGGGGCGGGGCGGCGTCGTTGCCGGGGTGGAGGTCTGGGCGAACGCGGCGGAGACGAGCAGCAGCGCGGACAGGGTGAGGGAGCGCATGGGCCCCAGCCTAGCGTGCCGGGGAGGGCGGTCCTCCACTCACCCCTCCTCCACCGCCAGGCTCGTCGTGTACTTCTCCTGCTTGACCACAATCGTGCTCGCCGTGTTCCGCACGCCGGGAGTCGCCGCCAGCACGTCCACCAGGAAGGTCTGGTAGGCGTCCAGGTCGGGCACGCACACCTTGAGCAGGTAATCGGTGTCCCCCAGGCACAGGTAGCACTCCAGCACCTCGGGGCGGGCGCGCATGTGCTCGGCGAAGGTCTCGAAGCCCTGCTTGGTCTGCTTGTCGAGCGTCACCCGCACGAGCACCATCAGGTCCCGCCCGACGAGCTTGGGGTCGAGCAGGGCCACGTAGCGGCTGACCACCCCCTCCTCCTCCAACCGCCTCACCCGGCGCAGCGTGGGCGCGGGCGTCAGGCCGATCTCGTCGGCGAGTTCGGTGTTCGGAATGCGGGCGTCCCGCTGAAGGATCGTCAGGATGCGGCGGTCGATGGGGTCGAGTTCGGGCCGTGACATAAATGTCAGCACTTTACCCGTTTTGCGCAACGACGTTGCGGTGGTGAGTGTCAGGGCCGGTGGGGGAGCAATCTCGAAGGCCGATGCTCCTGCTACCATTGCGTCACGGCAGCCAAGAAACCGTCGGCGGGGGTCACTCCCGACCGGCGCACGGAGGTAAGGACATGCACATCGGACTTCCCAAGGAAATCAAGGTCAAGGAAAACCGGGTGGCCCTCACGCCGGGCGGGGTGGCGACCCTGGTGCGGCGCGGGCACAGCGTCACCGTCGAGCGCGGGGCGGGCCTGGGCAGCGGCATCGCGGACAGCGAGTACGAGCGCTCAGGCGCCCGGCTTGGCACCGAGGCGGAGGCCTGGGGCGCCGAGATGGTGGTGAAGGTCAAGGAGCCCGTGGAGGCCGAGTACCCTTACCTGCGGGACGACCTGCTCCTCTTCACGTACCTGCACCTCGCCGCCGACCGGCCCCTCACCGAGGCGCTGTTGCGGGCCGGAACCACCGCCATCGCCTACGAGACGGTGCAGGAGACGGACGGCAGCCTCCCCCTGCTGATGCCCATGAGCGAGGTCGCCGGTCGGCTGAGCGTGCAAGCGGGTGCGTACCACCTCCAGAAGCCCAACGGCGGGCGCGGGGTGCTGCTGGGCGGCGTGCCCGGCGTGCAGGCGGGGCACGTGGTCATCCTGGGCGGCGGCGTGGTGGGCACGAACGCCGCGAAGATGGCGATGGGGCTGGGGGCCAAGGTCACGGTCCTCGACGTGTCGCACCGCCGCCTGACGTACCTCGACGACGTGTTCTTCGGCAAGCTCACCACCATGATGAGCAGCGAGGCGAACATCCGCGCCCTGCTGCCGGAGGCGGACCTGCTGATCGGCGGCGTGCTGATCCCCGGCGCCAAGGCCCCGCACCTCGTCACGCGCGACATGCTCCCGCTGATGCAGGAGGGCAGCGTCATCGTGGACGTGGCGGTGGACCAGGGCGGCTGCGTGGAGACGATCCACGCCACCACCCACGACGACCCGACCTACGTGGTGGACGGCGTGATCCACTACGGCGTGGCGAACATGCCGGGCGGCGTGCCGCGCACGAGCACCTTCGCGCTCACCAACCAGACGTTGCCCTACGCGCTGCTCCTCGCCGATCAGGGCGTGGAGGCGCTCAGCCGCAACCCGGCCCTGCGCCGCGGCCTGAACACCTACCGGGGCCAGATCACCTTCGAGGGCGTGGCCGAAGCCTTCGAGCTGCCCGTCGCCCAGGCCGAGGCCGTGCTGGCGTAGACAGAAAGCAGAGAAAGGGGCGAGGCAACCACATCGGCGGCCTCGCCCCTTCCTTTCAGTTCCGGTTTGCCGTCATGCTCAGCGGCCTCAACCCCGCCTCGATCTGCCCGCGCCTCGGCTCCAGAAAGGGCGCGAGCACCAGCGATTCCCCCAGGTGGGCCGGGTCCTCGTCCACCGCGAAGCCCGGGCCGTCCGTCGCCAGTTCGATCAGGATGCCCTGCGGCTCGCGGTAGTAGACCGAGTGGAACCAGTGGCGGTCTACCTCGCCGCTCGTCCGCAGGCCCAAGCCGCTCAGCCGCGCGCTCCAGGCGTGGTAGTCCTCGTCCCGCACCCGCAGGGCGAGGTGGTGGACACCGCCCGCGCCGGACCGGGCCGGGGGCAGGGTAGGGTCGAGGCGGAGGTGGAGTTCGGCGTGCGGGCCGCCCTCCCCCATCGCGTAGACGTGGACCGTCCGTTCGGGCTTCTCGGGGTCGGCATAGGTGCCCGCCGCGTGCAGGCCGTAGGCGCGGGTCAGCACCCGTTCGGTGGGAAAGAGACCGGGCAGGGTGAGTTCGACGGGCCCCAGGCCGAGAAGCTGGTGCTCGGCGGGGATGGGGCTGCCCTCCCACGCCACCCCCTCCGGCCCACCTTCCACGAGGCTGAGGCGCTGGCCTTCCGGGTCGGCAAAATCGAGGTGGGGCCGATTCGCGCGAGTGACGGGCGTGACGGTCAGGCCGTGCTCTCGCAAGTGGTCTGCCCACCATTCCAGACTTCCGACGGGCACCCTCAAACCCGTGCGCGTGATCGCGTTGTTGCCCGGCACCTCGGGCGGCACGGGCCACTCGAAGAAGGTCAGGTCGCTTCCCGGACTCCCCGCCCCGTCCGCGAAGAAGAGGTGGTAGGCCGTCACGTCGTCCTGATTCACTGTCTTCTTCACCAGCCGCAGGCCCAGCACGCCCGTGTAGAAGTCGAGGTTCGCCTGCGCGTTCGCCGTCACAGCGGTGACGTGGTGCAGGCCGTGGGGGATGAGGGGAGAGGTGGTCATGGGCGTATTGTAGATCGTTTAACGTCAAACGATGGTGGGTACGAGGTCTTTTGCTCCCTCTCCCCTCGCGGGTGACTCGAAGAGCTGCGAAGCGGAGGGCCGGGGTGAGGGGGAAGGCAAGCTCTCTCACCGCCAAGAAGATGCCTTCCCTTCCTCTTGGCCTTGAGACGGCGTGCCCGCTCACCCCCTTCCAACCTCCCCCCTCTGCAAGCAGCTCTGCGAGTCAAGGGGGAGGAGCGAAAAGATGAAGGCGCGAGACGGCCATCACCGCCCCGCGCCCCTCATCCCTGCCCTTACATCACCTCGAACAGTCCCGCCGCTCCCATGCCGCCGCCGACGCACATGGTGGCGACGACGTACTTGGCCCCCCGGCGCCGTCCCTCGATCAGGGCGTGGCCGACGAGGCGGGCACCGCTCATACCGTAGGGGTGGCCGACCGAGATGGCGCCGCCGTCGACGTTGAGCCTGTCGTCCGGGATGCCGAGCTTGTCCTGGCAGTAGAGGACCTGGACGGCGAACGCCTCGTTCAGCTCCCACAGGTCGATGTCGTCCACCGTCAGGTCGAACCGCTTGAGCAGCTTGGGCACCGCGTAGACCGGGCCGATGCCCATCTCGTCGGGCTCGGTGCCCGCGACCGCCATGCCCATGTAGCGCCCGAGCGGCCTGAGACCTCGGCTCTCAGCCAGGCCCGCCTCCATCACCACGCAGGCAGAGGCGCCGTCGGAGAGTTGCGAGGCGTTGCCCGCCGTGATCTGGTTGCCCTCGCCGCGCACGGCCTTGAGGGCCTTCAAGCCCTCCATCGTGGTGTCGGGGCGGTTACCCTCGTCTTTGGTCAGCGTCACTTCCTTCATGCTGACCTCGCCCGTCTCCTTGTTGGTCACGGCCATGCGCGCGGTCACGGGGATGATCTCGTCGTCGAACCTGCCCTCGGCCTGGGCCTTCGCCGTGCGTTGCTGCGAGCGCAGGGCGTACTCGTCGCAGCGTTCGCGGCTGATGGTGTACCGCTGGCCGACGACCTCGGCGGTGTCGATCATCGGCATGTAGACGCCGTTGTGCATGGACAGCAGTTCGGGGTCGGGGCCGACCCGCATCTCCGGCGTCTGCACGAGCGAGATGGACTCCACCCCGCCCGCCACGCACACGTCCATGCGGTCCACGATGACCTGCTTGGCGGCGGTGGCGATGGACATCAGGCCGGAGGCGCACTGCCGGTCGATGGACTGGCCCGCCACACCCACGCCGAGCCCCGAGCGCAGCGCGGCGTTGCGGCCAATCGTGGTCTGCACGCCCTGCTGCATCGCGGCGCCCATGATGCAGTCCTCGATCTCGGCGGCCTCGACCCCGGCCCGCTCGACGGCGGCGCGGATGGCGTAGGAGGCGAGAGTGGGCGAGGGGGTGGCGTTGAAGGCCCCCCGGTAGGCCCTGCCGATGGGGGTGCGGGCGGTGGAAACGATGACAGCTTCGCGCATGGTGGGGCTCCTTAGATCGGTGAGCTTCACGACGCCCTCGCCGTGAGCTTGACTTCCAGTTCGGCTTCCAGGGCGGCGGCCACACGCCGGAGCATGTCGAGTGAGTGGCCCCAGTAGAACGGATTGACGAGGCGGTTGACAGCAGAGCGGCTGGTGCCGAGGCGGCGGGCGAGTTCAGCCTGAGACACCCCCGCCTTTTCCAACGCCTGTTCGATCTCCAGACTGACGGGGTTCATCTCGGCGGGGGCGAGAAAGATCATCTCTTCGCTGCCGTCGAGTTCCCTTCGGAGATCGGCCTCCAAGTCCTCCAAGCTCCGCACCCGGGGCTCGGCCTCCGGCTGGTCCTCCAGCGCGAGGGCGATGCTCTCCTGAGTGAGGCGGAGAAGGTCTTCCCGGTTTCCGGCGGTGACGATGCAGTGAAGTTCAGGGACGAGGGCGTTCCAGTTACGTTCGCCCGAACTGACGACGGTCAGGTACACCTTCTCCTCCCTCACTTCTGCCTCAGTGCGTCCTGCACGGCCCGTTCCTGGTACTTCTTCGCGTCGTTACCCGCATTGCCGCTGATGATGACCGTGACCTCGCCCCGAACATACTTCCGGTGACTGCCCCGCACGCTCCTCAACTCGAACCCCGCCCTTTCCAGGTCCCGAATGAGGTCACGGATTTTACGGGGCACGGTTCATCCAACCGACGTTATCAAATCTGCGAACCTCCTCAGGCTCCCGCCCTCTCCCGGTCGTACCCCGCGAACGTCTTCCCTTCCTCCGCCAGCCTCCTCAGCAGCGGCGCGGGCGTCTGGCCGTACTGCTCCAGGTCGGCGACCACGTTCTGTAAGCCCATCTCGTCGGCGTACTGCATGGGGCCGCCGCGGTAGGCGGGGAAGCCGTAGCCGTAGATGTAGATCACGTCGATGTCGCCCGCGCGCTGGGCGATGCCCTCGTCGAGAATCTGGGCCCCCTCGTTGACGAGAGAGTAGACGAGGCGCCTGGTGGCCTCCTCCCGGTTGATCTCGCGCGACTGGAGGCCCTTCTCGGCGCGGTAGTCCTCGATGAGCCTCTGCATGTCGGCGTTGGGCTTCGGCCTGCGGTTCTCGTCGTAGTCGTAGATGCCGCCGCCGGTCTTCTGGCCCTTGCGCCCGGTCTCCACGATGCGGTCGAGCCAGCCGTCGGGTTTGGGTTCGCCGCGCACCTTCGCCTGGTGTTGGCGGATCAGGTAGCCCACGTCCAGCCCGGCCATGTCGCTCATCTCGAAAGGGCCCATCGGCAGGCCGAGGGTGTGCATGGCGGCATCGGCGTCCTCGGGGCGGGCGCCCTCCTCGACGAGCTTGCGCGCCTCGTCGCCGTAGCGGTGGATCATGCGGTTGCCCACGAAGCCGTCGCACACGCCCACCACGACGCCCACCTTCTTGATCCGCTTGGCGAGGGCCATGCTGGTGGCGAGGACGGAATCACTCGTCTTGTCCGCCCGCACGATTTCGAGAAGCCGCATCACGTTCGCCGGGCTGAAGAAGTGCAGGCCGATGACCTGTTCGGGGCGGGAGGTGACGGAGGCGATCTCGTTCACGTCGAGGGTGCTCGTGTTCGTGGCGAGGATCGCGCCGGGCTTGGCGATCTCGTCCAGACGCTTGAAGATGTCCTTCTTCACGTCCATGTTCTCGAACACGGCCTCGATGATGATGTCGGCGTCTTTCAGGTCCTGCATGTCGAGGGTGGACGTGAGGAGACTCATACGCTTCTCCACGTCCTCCATGCTCATGCGGCCCTTCTTCGCGGAGTTCTCGTAATTGCGGCGGATGACGCCGAGGCCACGGTCGAGGGCTTCCTGCGAGGTCTCCACGATGGTCACGGGGATGCCCACGTTCAGGAAGTTCATGGCGATGCCGCCGCCCATCGTGCCCGCGCCGATGATGCCCGCTTGCTTGATGTCGGTGGTGGGTGTGTCCTTGCCCAGGCCCGGAATCTTGGCGCTCTCCCGCTCGGCGAAGAAGATGTGGCGCAGGCCGCGCGACTGCGGCGAGTCCTTGGCGTCCATGAAGAGGCGGGCCTCGGCCTCCCAGCCCACCGCGAAGGGCTGGGTGGCCGCCATCTCGGCGAGGTCCACGATGTAGCCCGGCGAGAGCTGGCCCCGGTGCGTCTTTCTGATGCCCTCGCGCGCGGCGGCGAACACTTCGGGGCTGGCGTCCGTCACGGTGCGCTCGCTGACCCGGGGCAGGGGGCGGATGTTGGCGTGAGCCTCGGCGAAGGCGACGGCCCCTTCCAGCAGGTCCCCTTCCACGATCTCGTCCACCAGGCCGAGTTCCTTCGCCTCGGTTGCCCGGATCGGGTTGCCCGAGAGCATCATCTCCAGCGCCTTCTGCACGCCCACGACGCGGGGCAGTCGCTGGGTGCCGCCCGCACCGGGCAGAACGCCGAGCTTGACCTCGGGCAGGCCCATCTGCGCGTCCTTCACGGCCACGCGGTAGTTGCAGGCCAGGGCCACTTCCAGGCCGCCGCCGAGCGCCGTGCCGTGGATGGCGGCGACGGTCGGCTTCTCGAAGCTGTCGAGGCGGGAGATGAAGCCCCGCAGGTCGGGGGCCTGCTCGCGGGGCATGTCAAACGTCTTGATGTCCGCCCCCGCGATGAAGGTGCGCCCGCCGCCGATGATGACGACCGAGTGCACGCCCTCATCGGCCAGCGCGGCGTCGAGGCCCGCGTGGAGGCCCTCGGGGACGCCGGGAGAAAAGGCGTTGACAGGCGGGTTGTTGATGGTCAGGACGAGAACGTCCCCCTGGCGGGTCTGCTCGACGATGCTCATATGGGACCTCCTTGGGTGCGGGCCCAGCTTTTCACGGGTGGGGGGGACGGGTCAAATACGCCCGCGTTCATCTTGAACGTCCACGTTCACCCTGACAGGAACAACGCGGGTATCCTCTCCCTATGACCCAAAGTGAGCAAAGCACCATGCGCGCCATCGTCGTCGAGCAACTGGGGCCCCCCGAGGTGCTGGAGATGCAGGAGATTCCCGTTCCTCAGCCCGGCCCCGGCGAGGTGCGGCTGAGGGTGGAGGCGGTCGGCATCAACTTCGCGGACGTGCTGGCGGTGGCCGGGGAGTACCTGACGCGCACACGGGTGCCGTACACACCGGGCATGGAGTTCGCGGGGACCGTGGACGCGCTGGGGGAAGGCGTGACGGGCGTGCGGGTCGGGCAGAAGGTCGCCAGCCTGGGGGGACGGGGGGGCTTGGCCGAGTACGCCGTCTCCCCCGCCGCCGCGCTGATCCCGGTGCCGGAGCACTTCACCGCCGCCCAGGCCGCCGCCTTCCCGGTGTCGTACTTCACCGCCTACCACGGCCTGAAGACGCTGGGGCACGGGCAGGCGGGCGAGTGGGTTCTCGTGCAGGCGGCGGCGGGGGCGCTGGGCACGGCGAGCATCCAACTGGCGAAGGCGCTGGGGATGAACGTCGTGGCGATGGCGAGCACCGGGGAGAAGCTGGACATCGCCCGGGGCCTCGGCGCCGACGTGACGCTGCTGCAAGACGACCCGGAGCGGGTGACCAGGGTGCGGGAGGCGGCGGGGGGCCAGGGCGTGCCCCTCATCCTGGAAGTCGTGGGCGGCAAGCGGTTCCAGGAAAGCCTCGACATGGCGGCGAACCGGGGCCGGATCATCGTGATCGGCAACGCGAGCCGCGAGCAGGCGAACATGCGCCCGGTCGAGCTGATGAAGCGTAACCTCACCGTGACGGGGCTGTGGCTCACCTCGCTGATGGCTGACCGTGAGGCGACCCGCGAGGCGGCGCAGGCGCTGACGTCGCTGGTCGGGAGTGGCCGGGTCACCCCGCAGGTCGGGCCGACCTACCCGCTCGCCGAGAGCGCCCGCGCCTTCCAGGACCTCCTCGACCGCAAGACGACGGGCAAGGTGATCATCGAGCCGGGGAGGTGAGAGGGCCGTAGCCCTCAGCGGGCAGCGATCAGCAAGGAGAGGACGCCCCAGCCTACGCTGTGGCGTCCTCTTTTGTTCTTGCTGACGGCTGGCGATTCACCCAAACAACCGCACCAGCGGACGCCACCACGGAATGCCCGCCAGGATCACGACGAGCGCGAGCCCCGACCATACGGCGGCGACGCGAAACTTGGCCTGGTTGCTCGCCGCCCGCTTGCTCAGGGCGCTGGCGAGGGTGGCGAAGACGGCGGCGATCAGGCCCAGGCCGAGGTGTTCCCACTGGAAGCTGGCGCGCGGGGCGTCCGAGAAGGCGCGGCCCGCCGTGGCGCCGAGCAGCCCGAAAAGGAGTAGCCCGAGCACGACCTGAAGGTGGACGCTCCCCGCAAAGAGGGCGACGGGTCGGCGGTCGGCGGGGGTGAAGGCCCGCGCGCCCCCGACTCCACGCACGCTGACGAACAGGGCCCAGACGCCCGCGATCAGGACGAGCCAGCGCGTGAGGTTGTGTAGGGTGAGCAGGATCAGGTACAGGGTCGCCATGCGGGTAGGGTAAGGGACGGGCCGGGGGCAGGTGCCCTCCTGCGCGCGGCGGGGGCGGAACGGCCCTCAGGGCGCTTCCCCGGCGCCTCCCGGCGCCTCTACCGCGGCGGCCACCCACGTTCCCTGACGAACGAGGAGGACCTGCGCCCCCCCGACGGGCAGGACGAGCAGGTCGTGGAGGGGGACGGCGGGCTCGCCGGGCAGGGCGGCGACCGGGTGCTCCCCGTCCTCCCGGCGCAGGGTGAGGACCCGGCCCCGGACATGCAGCGTGACGGGGCCCTCCCCCAGGCGGACACTCACGAAGGCGCCGCTCGCCGGCACGTCGAGGCGGGAGGCGGGGGACGGGGCCGGGAGCGGCTCGGGCGTGAAGGTCGCCGCGTGAAGAACGTCGTGCAGGGCGAGCGCGCGCCCCGCGGGCAGGCCGAGGAGGGCGGCGCCGTCTTGCAGGGCGGCCTCGGTCTCCACGGGCGTGAGCCGGGCGAGGTGGGTGGTCAGGGCGTCCACCCCCTTGCGGGCCAGGGGGAGCAGCGTGCCGGGGGGCGCGCCGACGTACCGCCGCGCACTCCCGGGGCCGAGGGCGGCGGCGTCCACCGCGGCCCCCCGCAGGAGTTGCGCCGCCGCCCGGGCGAGGCGCAGGTTCGCGTGGGCGCCCTCCGGGTCGAGGAGTCGGGCCACCGCCCGCGCCCGCGCCGCGAGGTGACCCGGCCCCTCGCCGGAGGCCGGGGCCGACCGCTCCAGCCGCAGCAGCAGGTACGCCCCGCTTAGGAACAACCGGAGTTCGCCCTGGGGGGTCGGCAGCGTCCAGGCCCGCTCGGTGGGCGGGAGGTGGGGTTGCAGCAGGGCGAGCGCGTCCCCGGCCTGGAACTGCCAATGCGGCCCGACGGCGTGCCAGCGCAACTCCAGCCCGCGCCAATGCGCCTCGCGCCCGCCTGCGAGGTGCAGGGCGAGTTCGTCCGTCCGGTCGTCGGGGGCGGGGAGGGCGGCGGGAGGTTGGGCGGCGTAGAGCACGCTGCGCGCGGGCATCACGCCGAGGTCCGGGGCGGGGGCCCCCTCCAGCAGCTCGCCGAGGAGGGTCTGGAGCCGCCGCGCCGCGTCGCGGATGGCGGGTCGCTCGCGCGGGTCGCGGGCCGCGGGGGAAGAGGCCCGCAGCGCCTGCACCAGGGCTTCCCGCGCCTGCGGGGCGAGGGGCTCGCGCTCGGCGGCCTGGAGGCGCGCGCCGAGCAGGTCCTCGTCGGGGTGGCGGGGAAAGGGCGCCTCGTGGACGGCCCACAGGGCGGCCCGCACCCGCGAGCGGCCCGGCGAGGTCAGGAGCGCGTCGGCCCAGGCGAGGGCGAGCCGCCCGGCCACCTCCGGGTCGTGCAGCGACACCAGCGGGTCGTGCTCGGCGGGGACGGCGAGCGGCTCGGCCACCCCCCGCGCCGCGCGCTCGGCGTTTTCCAGCGCCGCGTACAGCACCCGCAGGGTGAGGCGCCCCGGCTCGTCCCGCAAGGCGCGGGTGCGCCCGACCACCCGCCCGCGCAGGTCCGCGTGCCACGCGAGGCGCCGCAGTTCCTCCCACGCGCGGGTCTCGGGGGAGTCCCCGGCGGCGGGCGCGCTCCAGGCGGGGGAGGAGCCGGGTTCGGCGCCAGCGCGCTCCACCCGCCGGGGGTCGAGCCCGGCCCGGTACTCCCGGTCACTCTTCAGCAGGCGGCGGTGGAGGGCCGGTTCGAGCGGGGCCCCCAGGAGCGTGTCGCGCAGCTCCGCGAGCGCCCGTCTGCCGCCGCGCGGCGTCCGGCCCGCCAGCACGTCGGCGACCCGGTATTCGTACAGCTCGACGAGTTCGGCCCAGTACGCCCAGGAGGTCACCGGGCCAGTATAGGAAGGGACCCCGCCCCCAGCGTGCCCCCTCCCCCCATCAGGCCCCCCTTTTCCCCGCCGGGCACGCTCTGTAAGCGTCCCGACAGGGGGGTCCGGTATAAAGGGAAAAGCCATGCGCGTTCCTGTCGCCGCCCCGCCGTGCCCGCCGCCCTGCCCGGGGAACCGGGCGTGAACCTGCTCCTGCTCGGCTCGCTGTTCGTGGTGGGCTTGCTCATCTGTGTCCGCTCGGGCGAGCGCGTTCTCAGCCTCGCCGTGACGGCCCTCGTCCTGGGGCTCTCGGCGCTGCTCGGCGCGCTCGCCCTCGGCGGCGGGCTCGACCGGGCGCAGGGGCTGCTCGTCGCCGCCGCGTTCGTGGTGGGGGGGGCGGCCTTCCGGCTGGGCGGGGTGGCCGTGCCGAGCACGGGCCTGCGCCTGCCCGGCGGCCCGCGCACCCTCTTCCCCACGGGCGTGAGGCGCACGACCGCCCAGCCGCCCCGCCCGCTCCCGACCGTCCCCGACCTGAACTTTCAGGACTACGAGGTGCTCGACCGGGTGGGCATCGGCGGGATGGGCAGCGTGTACCGGGCCCGGCGGCGGCTCGACGGGCGGGTCGTGGCCCTCAAGGTGCCCCAGGAGAAGTACCTCGCCGACGCCCGCTTCGTCAAACGCTTCTACCGCGAGGCGGAGGTCCTCAAGAGATTCAGCCACCCCGGCGTCGTGCGGGTGTACGACTACCGCATGGAGGCCCCCGAGCACTACATCGCGATGGAATTCCTCGACGGCGAGAGCCTGGAGGCCCTGCTCGACCGCCGCCCGCTGGGTTTCGCCGAGGGCACCCAGGTCCTGCGCGCCCTCGCCGACGCGCTGCGGCACATCCACCTGCACAACGTGGTGCACCGCGACATCAAGCCCGCGAACGTGATGGTGCTGCGGCACGCCTTCGTGGACGGCAAGCTGCGCGAGGGCGGCGTGAAGCTGATGGACTTCGGCATTGCGGTCGGGAAGGTCTTGACGCGGCTCACCATGACGGGCACGCGGGTGGGAACCCCGGTCTACATGGCGCCCGAGCAGGCCAAGGGCAACCGGGTGGACGCGCGCAGCGACGTGTACTCGCTGGGGCTGCTCGCCTACGAGATGGCGACCGGGCAACCCGCCTTCAAGGGGAGCTACGAGGCGGTCGTGCACCAGCAGGTCTTCGAGACGCCCAAGCCGCCCAAGCAGGTGCGGATGGAGGTGCCCGGCAAGCTCGCCGACCTGATCTTGCACATGATCGAAAAAGACCCCGACGCCCGACCCACCCTCGACGAGGTGATCGCCCGCCTCGACGCCGGGGTGCTCGAGGACGAGACCTTCACCGACCCCGTGGCCCTCGCCCTGAGCGTCGCTGACCGTCGCGGCACCCTGCGGCTCCTCGACCTGGCGGGGCGGCTGCGCCTGAGCCTGCGCGACACAGGCGGAGAGGGGGGCTTGCCGGGAACGCCGGGCGCCCTCGCCGCCGACCCGGAGGGCTTTCTCTACGCCGCGCTGCTCGACTTCCGGCAGGGCAAGGCGGGGACGCTCCTGCGCCGTTTCGCCCCGGACGGGCGCGAGGTCGCCGCCTTCGGCCCCTACGGGCTGGGTGAGGGCGAGCTGCTGCAACCCGTCGGGATCGCCCTGGGCGGCGGGCACGTCTACGTCCTCGACGCGGAGGCGCACCACGTCGTCGTGTACGACACGCACGGGCGCTTCGTACGGAGGTTCGGCGGACGCGGGCAGGGCCTGGGCCGCTTCGAGGGCCCGCGCGCCATCGCCGCCGCGCCGAACGGCGAGATTTATGTGCTCGACCACGGCAACCGCGAGGTGCAGCGGTTTTCCCCGCAGGGCGAGTACCTCAGCCGCTACGCCTTCCGCCTGGACCGCGACTCAGACGCCCTGCGTGAGCTGGAGGGTTTGGGGGTAGACGGCTCCGGCGCCGTGTATATCGTGGACGGGGTGGCCCGCCGGGTGCGCCGCATCGAGCCCGGCGGCAAATCAGGCACGTCCTTCGCTCTCGAACCGCTTGTCGGGGAGCCGGAGGGGGCGCCGTGGCTCCTCCAGATCGACGCCGAGGGCCAGGTCTACGCCGTGCGCCGGGGCGGGCAGGTGCTGCGGACCTACAGCGCCGCCGGGGACCTCCTCGCCTCCCACGACATGTACGCGCCCGTGCAGGCGCTGACGCTGCTGCCGCGTCCCACGCCGGTTCCGGCTTGAGGTCAGGACCTACGAGGTGGTCGAGAGCCGATGTGCGATTTCCTTGCGCAGAATGATGATCTGCCCCTGGTGCCGAATCTCGTCCTCAATGACGTGGAACCAGCAGAAATTATTGTCCCAGGTCTTGTTTCCCCAAGGTTGGTAAGGCTTGTAGAGCCAATCATCGTCCTTCTGAGCCAACTCCAGGAGCGTCCTTCTGCGGCTGGAGGCCAGTCGGTCCAAGTACCACTCCAGCGGGTGCCCACTGAAGACCCGGCGCCCACTCTCACCTAGAACGTGTTCGGGCAGGCCTTGAGAGGGTCGGGTGTTATTGAACGTGACGCCCTGATAAGACTCTTCTATTCCGGTAATATGTGCCAGCAGCATCCCTATGGTGTTGCCTTCTTCCAACACCTGAGTGTCGAGCTGCTCCACGGTCATACCTTTCACAGCATCGAGTGTCGTGCGGCGAACATACTCCATCATGTAGACGAGGCGGCTGATGCCCGGCGAGAATTCCGGAAGGTCACCTATGAGGAAGCACTCGTCCTTGTGCTGGAAGTAAAGCCCGTTCTCGATCTCCATCGTTCGGCGAAGATACGTTACCCGGTGCCGTCTCGGCCCTCGCAAACGTCCTAAACTCCCCCCATGAGCCTCCTCCCCACCCTCACCCTCTACACCCGCGCGGGCTGCCACCTGTGCGAGCAGGCGGAGGCGGGCTTGCAGGCCCTCGCCTACCGCTACACGCCCGTGGACGTGAGCGGGAACGCGGAGCTGGAGGCCCGCTACGGCCACGACGTGCCCGTGCTCGCGCTGGGGGAGCGGGTGCTGCTCAAGGGCGTGCTGGGCCGGGGACGCTTGAGCACCCTCAAGGTGCAGCTTTTGCGGGAGGTGAAAGCGGGGCACCTGGGCGGCTAAACGCTCCCACTTTGCGACGCCGTGCGCCCGCCGCACACGCCCGGGCGGTATGGTGGGGTTATGAGTTGGCTAGAGCGCCTGCGGGACGGGCTGAGCAAGACCCGCAAGCAGATCAGTGACACGGCTGGGTTCATCGGCCAGGATCTGCGTGATTCGTTCACGAACCGCCTCGAC
Source organism: Deinococcus planocerae (assembly GCF_002869765.1). NCBI lineage: Bacteria > Thermotogati > Deinococcota > Deinococci > Deinococcales > Deinococcaceae > Deinococcus > Deinococcus planocerae. Next base: position 42,873 of record NZ_PNOR01000016.1, read on the forward strand.
TCCATCGAGGACCTCGAATACGCCCTGATCGCCGCCGACGTGGGCCGCGCCGCCACCGAGGAGATCATCGCCGACGTGCGCGCCAGCGACAAACCGAATCTGCAACAGGCCCTGATGGAGGCCCTGACCCTGCAACTGGAGCCCGACGCGAAGCGGGCGCAGTTCCGCAAGTTCGGCTTCGCGCCCAGCGCCCGGCGCACGACCGTCGATCCGGCGGGCCACGTCGTCATGGTGATCGGCGTGAACGGGGTGGGCAAGACGACCACCATCGCCAAGCTCGGGCAGTACTACCGCAGCCGGAGCCGGGGCGTGATGTTCGCCGCCGGGGACACCTTCCGCGCGGCGGCGGGCGCGCAGCTCGGCGTGTGGGGCGAGCGTCTCGGCGTGCCCGTCGTCCAGGGCCCGGAGGGGGGCGACCCCGCCGCCGTGGCCTTCGACGCGGCGAGCGCCCGGGTGGCGCGGGGCACCGACCTCCTCTTCGTGGACACGGCGGGGCGGCTCCACACCAAGCACAACCTGATGGAGGAGCTGAAAAAGGTCCGGCGCGTCATCGACAAGGCCGACCCCGGCGAGCCCGCCGAGGTGTGGCTGGTGCTCGACGCCGTGACTGGGCAAAACGGCCTCCAGCAGGCCAAGAAGTTCCACGAGGCGACCCCCTTGACCGGCGTGATCGTCACCAAGCTCGACGGCACGGCCAAGGGCGGCATCCTGATCCCCATCGTCCGCGAGCTGGGGGTGCCCATCAAGTTCATCGGGGTGGGCGAGGGCAAGGACGACCTGCAACCCTTCGACAGCCGCGAGTTCGTGCAGGCGCTGTTCGACGTGGACATTCCGAAGGAAGCGCAGGGCTGAGCCAGGGAGGCGGCGCGGGGGTGGCCGCCTCTTCCCGTGGTCGGGTCAGTTCCAGGCGCTCAGGAGTTGCCGCAGCGTCACGACCTGCCCGAGGTGGTAGGCGTTGTGTTTCGCCACGTTGACGGCGAGCTTGTACCCGGCGGTCCAGCCGGGCTCGGTCGCCGTCGGGGGGAAGATGACGCGGCGCAGCACGTCCGGGGATTCGGCGTGCCTCGACAGCGTGGCGAGGGTCTCCAGAAACGCCGTCACCAGCCCCGGCCATTCATCCTCGCCGACCGCGCGCCAGTCGAGACGGGGGGGTGGCTCGCGGCCCTCAATCAGGTCGAGGTTGAAGAGCATGTTGGCCTGCATATGGGCCAAGATCTCGGCGATGGAGTGCGGCGCGCCCGGCAGGTGCCCGGCGGCGAGGCGCGCGTCCAGTCCGCCGAGGATGCGTTCGGGAGAGGCGAACTCGCTGTGGCCGAGCAGGAGCAGGAGGGTTTCGGGCGGCGGGCCGTCCAGCAGGTCCGGGGACATGGCCGAGCATATCCACCCATCCGCCTGCGGGCATCGGCAAGAGGGCGGAGGGACTTTAGGGACGTGCCTTGTGACGGGGACGCAAGGAGGGAATGTCTAACTTGATGGGGTTTCGAAGTCCACCCCGTGCCGAGCCGCACGCCAAAGGAATCCTCATGCGCACTCTCCCCATCCTTCTTCTCCTCGGCTCCCTGAGCCTGACGGCCTGCGGCGGCACGGGCACGACTGGCACCCCCAGGGCCACCGACGCCGGTGACCAGACCAAGAGCACCGCAGAAGCCCTGATCCTCGGGCAGGTCAATGAGGCCCGCGCCCAATCACGTCTGTGTGGCGACCAGCGTTTCGAGGCCACCACGCCCGTCACCTGGAACGGCTATCTGGCAAAAGCGGCCCGCGCCCACGCCGCCGACATGGCGACCCGGGGCTTTTTCGACCATGTGAACCCCGACGGTAAGGACGTGCAGGAACGCACTGAGGCCGCCGGATACACGGGCTGGCAGGTCGTGGGCGAAAACCTCGCCGCCGGGTACGACGGTGAGCACGTGGTGGCCGCCTGGCTCGCCAGCCCCAGCCACTGCAAGACGCTGATGGACCCCCGGTTCAAGGAACTCGGCGTCGGGTACGTGAATGACCCCGCCAGCCCCAAGGGCACCTACTGGGTCGAGGACTTCGGCACGCGCTAAACAGGAGCGAGGGGGAGAGGCATGGGATAGCCGCCTCTCCCCCTCGTCCTTCGCGCCTCACCCCCCCAGGTAGGCGTGCAGCACCCGCTCGTCGTTCACGAGCTGCGCGCTGTCCCCCTGCAAGGTCAGTTGCCCGGCGTCCAGCACATAGGTCCGGTGGCTCTGCCCCATCGCCAGCCGCGCGTTCTGCTCGACGAGGAGGATGGTCGTCCCTGACTCGTTCAGGCTGCGGATGATGGCGAAGATTTCGCGGACGATCAGGGGCGCCAGTCCCAGCGAGGGCTCGTCGAGGAGGAGCAGGCGGGGGCGGCTCATCAGCGCTCGGGCGATGGCGAGCATCTGCTGTTCGCCGCCCGAGAGCGTCCCGGCCAGTTGGCCCCGCCGCTCACCCAGCCGGGGAAACCGCTCGTACATCTGCCGGATGTCCGCCCTCACCTCCGCCGCGTTCCGCCGCGTGTAGGCCCCCAGCTCCAGGTTGTCCTCCACGCTCTGCCGGGCGAGGACCTGCCGCCCCTCGGGGCTCTGCGCGATGCCCAGCCGCACCGCCTCGTCGGGGGGCAGGCGAGTGAGGTCGCGGCCCGCGAAGGTGATGCGGCCCTCGCGCGGGCGCACGAGGCGGGATACCGCGCGCAGGGTGGTCGTCTTCCCCGCCCCGTTCGCGCCGATCAGGGTGACGACCTCGCCCTCATCGACATGCAGGCTCAGGCCGCGCACCGCCTGGACGCCGCCGTAATTCACGCTCAGGTTCTCGATCTGCAACAGCGCCATCACTCACCCCCCAGGTACGCCTCGATCACCCTCGGGTCGCGTTGCACCGCCGCCGGATCGCCGATGGCGATGAGCTGCCCGAAGTTGAGCACCGCCACCCGGTCGCAGAGGTTCATCACCAGGGGAACGTGGTGCTCGATCACGAGGACGGTGAGGTCGAAGCGGCCCTGCACCTGCCGGATGAAGGCGGTCAGGCCGCCCTTCTCGCTGGTGTTCATGCCCGCCGCCGGTTCGTCGAGGAGCAGCACGCGCGGCTCGGTGGCGAGGGCGCGGGCGATCTCCAGGCGGCGCTGGTCCCCGTAACTGAAGTTCCCCGCCCGCTCCCCCGCCCGGTCGGCGAGGCCCACGAGGTCGAGCAGCGCCCACGCCCGCTCCTCCACCCGCGCCTCCTCCGCCCGCGCGGTGCCGAAGACGCCCGCCCACAGCCCCGCGCCCGTGCGGACGTGCTGGGCGATCTTGACGTTTTCCAGCGCGGTCAGCGCCCGGAAAAGCCGGATGTTCTGGAAGGTGCGGCTCATCCCCAGCGCGGCGATGCGGTGCGGGGCGAGGCCGGTGACCTTCTGCCCCCGGTACATCAACGTGCCCGCGCTCGGCGGCGTCAGGCCCGTCATCAGGTTGAAGAGGGTGGTCTTCCCCGCCCCGTTGGGTCCGATCAGGCCGAAGATTTCGCCCTCGGCCACGTCGAAGCTCACGTCATTCACCGCGACGAGGCCGCCGAAACGGCGGGTCAGGCCGCGCGCCTCCAGCACGGTCTTGCGTTCGGTCAGGGTGGCCGTCATGACCCTCCTCCCGGTGCCTCAACCACGACGGGGACGGACGGCGGGCGGCGGGGAGGCGGGGGGCGGCGGACACCTTGCAGGGCCCCCACGATCCCCTGCGGCAGGTACAGGCTCGCCACGACGAGCACGAGGCCGTTGATGACCAGCCGCCAGTCGGCCAGGAAGCGCAGCACCTCGGGCACCGCGGTCAGGAGTGCGCCGCCCACCACTGGGCCCCAGATGTTGCGCGAGCCGCCGATCAAGACGAAGGCGAGAATGGCGATGGAGGCGTCGAAGGTGCCCTGCTTGGCGTTCCAGGTGTTCAGGAAGGGGGCACTCATCGCGCCCACGATCCCCGCCAGCACCGCGCCGATCACGAAGGCGAGGACCTTGTAGCGCGTCGGCGGCACGCCCATCGCGTCGGCGGCGAGTTCGTCCTCGCGGATCGCGCGGAAGGCCCGCCCCACCCGCGAGCGTTCGAGCTGCCGCGCGAAGAGCAGGGTGAGGATCAGCAGCGGCCCGAAGAGCCAGATGTACTGCCAGCGGTCCTGGAAGCCGAACGCCTGCGGGATGCCGAAGATGCCGATGGCCCCGCCCGTGATCTCCAGGTTCAGGCTCACCACCCGCAGGATTTCGACGAACGCGATGGTCGCCAGGGCGAGGTAGATACCGCGCAGCCGCAGGGCGGGGATGCCCACGACAAGGCCGAGCAGCCCGCAGATCAGCGCCGCCGCGAGCCAGGTGAGCGGGAAGAGAGCCCCTCCCAGCGACTCGCGCAGGCCCGCGAAGGCCGGATTGGTGAGCAGAATGGCGGCGACGTACCCTCCCACCGCGTAGAAGCCGGGGCTGGCGAGGCTGAGCTGCCCGGCCTGGAGCGGGAAGTACAGGCTCAGGCCCAGCAGGCCCGCCTGCACCATCGTGACAATCAGGAAGCCGTACTGGGCGAGGAAGTCTCCCATATCAGACCTTCTGAATCTGCACGCGGCCCAGCAGACCCTGCGGGCGCACGAGGAGGATGACGAAGAGCAGAGCGAAGGCCACCGCGTCCTTGTAGGCGCTGTAATCGGCGGGCACGAACGCCTCCGCGAGCCCAATCACGAGGCCGCCCACCACGGCGCCGGGGATGCTCCCCAGCCCGCCGAGCACGATGACGGCCAGACCCTTGAGCCCGTACGTCACCCCGAAGTACGGCCCCGCCACCCCGAACGCCGTGCCGACGAGCGTGCCTGCCAGGCCGCCCAGGAAGCCCGACAGGAAGAAGGTGATCAGGATGAAGCGGTCCACGCTGATGCCGAGGAGGCTCGCCGTGCCCGGACTTTCCGCCACCGCCCGCAGCGCCTTGCCCACCTTCGTCCGCCCGATCACGTACCCCAGCACCGCCAGCATCGCCAGGCTGACGGCGAAGATGATGATCTGCACGGTGCGGACGATGACGACCCGCTCGCCGATCTGGAAGCTCAGCGCTGGCCGCACCTCCCCGTAGGCGTCGGAGGGGAAGTTGTAGATTTCGGCGCCCACGAGGAGCTGAATCAGGTTCACGATGACGAGCGCCACGCCCAGGCTGCTGACCAGCGCGAGGAGGGGGTCGGCGCCCCTCGCCCGCATGGGCCGGAAGGCCAACCGCTCGACGAGCACGGCGACGAGGCCTGCCACCGTCGCCCCGATCAGGGTCGCCAGCGCGAAGGCCCACGGGTTTCCCGAGAGCGGCGAGCCCTGCGGGAAGAGGTTGACCCCCTTGAGAAGCCCGTTGTTCTCGAACTGCCCGACGACGAGCGTGTAGGTGAAATACGCCCCGAGCGTGAAGACCGCCCCGTGCGCGAAGTTGATGATGCCCAGAATCGAGAAGACGAGCGTGTACCCCAGCGCGAAGATCGCGTACACGCTGCCGATGGCGAGACCGTTGAGGAGGTTCTGGAGGAGTTGGCTGGCTTCCACGGTGGCCCTTTCTGCGAGGGGCGTTCAGCCGTCAGCCGTCAGCGATCAGCTCTTTTCCTGCTGACGGCTGACGGCTGAGCGCTGCGGGCTTACTTCAGGAACACGAACGAGCCCGTCCGCGCGTCTTTCATCTTGATCTGCGCGACGTAGAAGTCCTTTTGGATGATCTCGCCGTCCTTGTCGAAGCGCAGTTCACCCAGGGGCGTGTTGTACCGCCCGGCCAGAATCTGCTTGTTCAGGGCCGTGCGCAGTTCACCCAGGTCCCACTGGGCGAGCTTCTTCTTGCGGTCGAGGGCCCTCAAGGCTTCGACCATGACCTGCACGCCCGCGTAGGCCTGGGCGGCGAACTGGGGCGGGTCCTTCTTGTACTGGGCGCGGTATTCCTTCACGAAGACCTGATTGGCCGCGCTGGGTTGGGCCGGGCTGTACGCCTGCGCGATGATGATGCCGTCGCAGTAGCGCTGGCACACCGAAAAGATGTTGGAGGTGTTCAGCCCGTTGCCGCCGATGATCAATCCCTTGTACCCGAGCTGCCGGAGCTGCTTGACGAGATTGCCGCCGTCCGCCGCGAGGCCCGAGACGATCACGAGGTCCACGCCCGCGTTCAGCACCGCCGTCACCTGGGTGGTGAAGTCGGTGTCCGTCGTCTGGAACTTCTGCACGGTGGCGACGTTCAGGCCCTGCGCCTTGGCCGTCTCCTGGAAGGTGCCCGTCTCCGAGGTCGAGAAGGCGTCGTTTTGCGCGTACAGCACGGCGACCTTCTTGATCTTGGGATCGAGCCTCAGCGCCTGCCGGATCGCGTTCGGCGCCACCACCGCGACGGGAGCGGACACCCGGGCCACGAACTCCCCGATCTGCGGGATGCCCTTGGCGGTGTTGCTCGGCCCCAGCACGGGCACCTTGGCCCGCTCCGCGATGGGGTCGGCGGCGAAGGCCTGCTGCGAGAGGGTCGGCCCCACGATCCCGACCACGTTCTCCTTCGTGATCAGGTTCTGGAAGGCGTTGATCGCGCTGTTCTCGTCGCCCGCCGCGTCCTGGAAGACGAGCCGGATGGGCGTGCCGTTGATGCCACCTCGGGCGTTCAGGAACTTCTCGGCGAAGCGCGCCCCGATCACCTGCTCCTGCCCGAGCAGGGCCGTGTTGCTCGTCTGGGCGACGGCGATGCCGATGGGCACGGGCGTGGCGACCTTCTGCGCCTGCGCGGCGGCGAGCAGACCGAGGGTCAGGGTCAAGGCCAGTCGTTTCATGTGGTTCCTCCTGGGCAGTTCCTCTTCGGTGGGGTGGTGCGCCCGTGAAGCTGAGTTTAGGGTGCGCTCACTATCCGGTGGGGAAAGGGGGAAGTCAAGCCGAAATGTAAGAGAGGCAGACCGTCTGGCCTGCCCCTCTTCGCCCCGCCGCGGCACCTACTTCAGCAGGTTGCGGCTGATCACCACCCGCTGAATCTCGTTCGTGCCCTCGTAGATCTGGTTGAGCTTCACGTCGCGCAGGAGCTTTTCCACCGGGTACTCGCCCACGTAGCCGTAACCGCCGTGGACCTGGATCGCCTCGTTCGCCGCGTCGAAGGCCATGTCCGAGCAGTACGCCTTGGCGATGGCCGACTCGTAGCCGTGCGGGAGGCCCCGGTCCACCAGCCACGCGGCCTTCTGGTACATCAGCCGCCCGGTCTCCACGCCCATCGCCATCTCGGCGAGCTTGAACTGGATCGCCTGGAACTCGGAGATGGGCTTGCCGAACGCCTGACGCTCCTTGGCGTACTTCACGCTCTCGTCGAGGGCGCGCCGGGCGATCCCGACCGACCCCGCCGCGACCGGAACGCGCGTCTTGTCGAGCGTCTTCATGGCGATCTTGAAGCCGTCGCCGAGCCCGCCGAGCTGGTTTTCCCTGGGCACCCGCACGTTCTCGAAGACGAGTTCGGAGGTGAGAGAGGCCCGCTGCCCCATCTTGTGCTTGATCTTGTTCCAGGAGAAGCCGGGCGCGTCCTTGGGCACCACGAGAGCGACGGTGGCCTTGTGTCCGCCCTGGCGGTCGGTGGTGGCAAAGACGACGGTGATGTCGGCCACGCCGCCGTTGCTGATCCACATCTTCGTGCCGTTGATGACCCACTCGTCGCCGTCGAGGACGGCGGTGGTGTGCATTCCGGCGGCGTCGGAGCCGTTGTTGGGCTCGGAGAGGGCGAAGGCGGCGAGGGACGGCTTCTCGGTCAGCGGGCCCAGGAAGCGCCGCTGCTGCTCCTCGGTGCCGCCCACGAGGATGGGTGTGAGGCCGAGTTCGGAGGCCATCATCACCGTGTAGATGCCCATGCAGCCGTAGGCGAGTTCCTCACCGATCAGGCACTCGTCCACCATGCCCAGGCCCAGGCCGCCCGCGTGCTCGGGGATGGAGGCGTTGAGCAGGCCGACCTCGAAGGCCTTTTCCACCACCGGCCAGGGCAGCTCTTCTTTCTGGTCGTACTCGGCGGCGACGGGGATGATCTCGCGGCGGGCGAAGTCGCGGGCGAGCTGCTGAAGCTGCTTCTGTTCGTCGGTCAGGGTGAAGTCGATCATAGGGGCTCCTCGGCGCGGCCCGGGGCATGGGCGGGAACCCTCGCCCCGGCGAAATGGGAATCTCTGGACTGGGTTCAATTTACCACGCGTGCGCGCGGGAGCGCAGGCACGCCGCCGCTTCCCGGAGGCTTAGGCTGGGTCCCATGGCCGCCCCCACCCTCACCCTGCGCCCGGTGGTGCCCGCCGACCGGCAGGCGCTGGCCCGCGTCGCTTACGAGACGGCCTACTTCGGGGAGAGTGCCGCGCGCTTTTTCCCCTCGCGCCCGCTCTTCGCCGCCCTGTGGGTCGCGCCGTATCTCACGCCGGGAGGGGGCGGCCTCGGCTTCGTGGCCGAGCGGGAGGGGGGCGAGGTCGTCGGGTACATCCTGGGGAGCGTGGACCCGAGACGGTATTCGCTGGCCCTCGCCGGGCAGGTGCCGGGGCTGCTCGGGCGGCTGGTGACGGGGCGGTTGCCGGGCGCATGGCCCTCGCTGCGCTACCTGCTGCGCTCGACGCTCTACGGGGTGCCGCATCCGCCCGCCGACCTCTACCCGGCCCACCTCCACCTCAACCTGCTCGCGTCGGCGCGGGGGCTGGGAGCGGGGGGGGCGCTCCTCGACGCCTACCTCTCCGAGCTGCGGGCGCGGCGGGTGCCCGGCGTCCAGCTCTCGACGACCCGGCGCAACGTCGCCGCCCTTCACCTGTACGAGCGGCGCGGCTTCCGGGTCTGGGCGGCGCGGCGCACACCGCTCTGGACGCCCTGGACCGGGCAGGCGGAGGAGCAGGTCACCATGGCCCTCGACCTCACGAGGGGGCGGGCGTGACGCCCGAGCTGCCCGCGTGGCTCACGGCGCTCGACCCGGCGTGGTTGAACGCGGCGACCCTGGGGCTGATGTTCGTGGAGGGGGCGGGGGTGCCCGGCATTCCCGGCATCCTGCCCATGTTGGCGCAGGCGGCCCTGATCAGCGCGGGGGCCACGAGCTACCCCGAGGCGGTGCTGTGGGGGGCGCTGGGCAACTTCCTGGGAAGCCTCGCGGGGTATGCACTCGGCGCAGAGATTCTGGAGCGGCTGCCCGCACGCTGGCGAGAGCGGATGGAGACCCCCCGGGTCCGGCGCCTGACCGCCCACGCCGGGCCGCTCCTGATCGTGCTCAGCCGCAGCGTCGGGTCGCTGCGCACGCCCGTGACGTGGACCGCCCGCGCCCTCGGCGTGCGCCCCGCTCCCTTCACCCTCTGGGCGCTCGTCGGGGCCGTGCTGCACGTCGGCCTCTGGCAGTACCTCCTGTGGAAGTCCGGGGAGGCCGCGCTGCGGTACGTCCGGCGGGCGGAGGCGGACTTGACACCTGTCCTGCTGCTCGCCGCCCTGGGTGCGGCGCTGTGGTGGGGAGTGCGGCGGCTGAGGGGCCGGAGGGAGGATGGGACCGGGAGCCCCCCGGCGTAGGTCGTCCGCCCCCGACCTTCACGAAAGGTTTATGATCGGGCGGTGAGCGAGCCGACCGCCCCGAGTTCCCGAACACAGAGGCTCTTTTACGGCTGGGTGGTGGTGGCGGTGACGGTGCTGGCCCTGCTGGTCGCGGCGGGGGCACGCTCGGCGCCCGGCGTGTTTCTGGTGCCGATGGAGGAGTCGCTGGGCCTGAGCCGTTCCACGCTGTCTCTGTCCGTCAGCCTGGGCCTGCTCGTCTTCGGACTCGCCGCTCCCCTCTCGGGCCGCCTGATGGACCGCTTCGGGCCGCGCCGGGTCGCCACCGTGGGCCTCGTGCTCGTGGCGCTGAGCTTCGCGCTGACCACCCTCTCGCGCTCGGCCCTGGGGCTGCACCTGACCTGGGGGCTGCTGAGCGGCCTGGGCACGGGGCTGGTCGGCAGCGTCCTGGGGGCGACCGTGGCGACCCGCTGGTTCGTGCGGCGCCGCGGGCTCGTGACGGGCATCTTCGGCGCGGCGACGAGCGCGGGGCAACTGCTGTTCATCCCCCTGCTCACGGGCTGGGCGCAGCATCTGGGCTGGACGGGCGGCATCTGGATCGTCGCGGCGGTGGCGCTCGTGCTCGTCCCCCTGGTGTGGTGGCTGCTGCGCGACAGCCCGGCGCAGGTGGGGCTCAGGCCCGACGACGACCCGGTGACGGCGGGCGCCCCGGCCCAGACCGCCCCACAACCCGACGCCCGGGTGATGGCGCGGGCGGTGCGGCACCGCGATTTCTGGCTGCTGGCGGCGACCTTCTTCGTCTGCGGGGCGACGAGCAACGGGATCATCGGCACGCACTTTATCGCGTACTGCGGGGACTTGGGCCTGACGCCGGGCTTCGCGGCGGGGATGCTGGCGGTGATGGGGGCCTTCAACTTCGTGGGCACGCTCGCCAGCGGGTACTTCACCGACCGGGTGGACCCGCGCTTCCTGCTGGGGATGTACTACGCCTTCCGGGGGGTCAGCCTCGCGCTCCTGCCCTTCGTGCCGCCGGGCTACAGCCTGACCCTCTTCGCGGTGCTCTTCGGCCTCGACTACATCGCCACCGTGCCGCCCACCATCGCGCTGACCGCCGACACCTTCGGGCGGGCGAACGTGGGCACCGTGTACGGCTGGATTTTCTGCTCCCATCAGGTCGGCGCGGCGCTGGCCTCGTGGCTGGGCGGCGTCAGCCGGGACGCCCTGGGGAGCTACAGCGCGGCGATGATCGCGGCGGCGATCTTGGCGGGGGCGGCGGCGGTGCTGGCGCTGGGGGTGACGGCGCCCGCGCGGCGGGTCCAGGCGACCCGGTAACTGGTCACTTTGAGCGAGGCAGGAGGGAACCAAAATCGGCAAGAACGCGCTGCACAAATAACCCTTTTCGGGCTGTGTACTCTGTACGGCTTCCCGAGTGCTGCTGAGCAAGCACCGTTTTCATTTGCTGGTACTCGTCGCGTAGGTCAGGGCGCTGTCGTAAGACATCACGAAAAATCAGGTATTCACTCCATTTCCGGTGGCTGAGAGGCAGGAGATGCACGTAATGTGTGCGTGCGTCGTCCGTACCCTTAGCGAAGAAATACTCTCCCCAGCCTTCCCTATCACCGAAGGACGTATATCCGAGTTGTTGTAGAGGACGGACGCAAGCATACATTTGGGCTACATATTGCACAGCTACAGTGAGGTCAAGGATAGGTTTGCCTGCAAGACCCGGAACACTCGTGCTTCCCACATGTTGAATATCGAGGACAAGGGAACCGAGAGCTTGCTGCACCCTGGCGCGTTCTTCTTCAAAAAGGGTGGGATAGTTCTCCGACGAAGGGCGCAGCTCGACGATCCCCCGCTTGAGTCCGAGTGTCATAACGTCAGTGTAGGCTCATGCTTTTGGTTCAGCAACAGCATCTGTTCTGAAAAATCCGCTCTGAACGGAAAAGGAAGTGGCAGAGTACAACTACAACACGTCCTCCGCACTCCCCCGCTTCCTGAGATTGTTCTGTGTCTTGCGCCAGCGCAGCGCTTTCACGATGGCGGGGGCGGCGGCGTTGAGATTCAGGTCGTAGGCCGGATACCAGACGCGGTGCTCGGAGAACTTGAGCTTCATCTTGAAGACGCCGAAGGAATGCTTGTCCTCGTCCAGCCTGCGGGGAATACCCCAGAAGTCGAAGAGGGTGTAGCCCCGCCGTTTGGCGTCCAGCATCGCGTTCCAGTAGAAGGCGTCGGGCGCCTTGGCGTCCTTGTAGGGCGTGCCGTCCGGCTGGGTCCGGTCATCCCTCACGCTGCCGCCGAAGAGGTAAGAGGTGCCCGTGCCCATCGCCAGGAAAAAGCCTCCGGCGAGCGCTTTCCCCTCGTACCGCGAGAGGACGATGTAGGCCTCGCCGCCGTACGCGCCCCCCTCCCGCAGCATCGTCTCGTAGTAGGCGCGGGGAAAGGCGCCGAGCCTGGCCCGCTCGTTCGTCGCCGTGAAGATGTCCCAGAACGCCTCGAAGTCGTCGTCGCGGCCCGCCACCACGCCCAGCTTCTGCGCGGCGCGGACGTTGCGGCGGGCCATCGAGTGCAGGCCGGCGAACAGCTCGTCCTCGGGGCGGGTGAGGTCGGCGAGGATGGTGTGCTCGGGCTGCTCGGACTCGGCGCGGCGCAGCGGTCCGAACGTTTCCGGGACGGGCACCGAGTCGTCGGCGGGGACGGGCGAGGGCGGCTCGACCTTGAGGAGGGCGTCGCCTGCGCGGGCGACCTTGCGCACCGCCTCGGCGAAGGCGGGCAGGAGGTCGAGCGACTCCAGCGCCGGGCCGCGCGGGGCGTAGAGGGTGCTGAGCCCAGGCACGAGCCGCTTGCGCAGGAGTTGCACGGCACCGACCGTCTGCCCGCTGCGCTGGATCAGGTAGCGAACGGGCACCTGACCGAGCACCCGCCGCGCCTCCCCGTACCCCCAGCCTTGCAGGGCGGAGGTGAGGGGAAGCGAGCGCACCGCGTCGTCGTAGACGCGGGCATCGGTGGCCGGGGCGAGGGTCAGGCGCATCGGGGGGGATTGTAGCAGGGGCGGGGAAGTCGTCAGGACGGGGAGAGCCGCGCCCCCGCCGCCCGGCCCTGACGACGGATTTCCGGCGGCGGGGGACGCTAGAGTGGGCGGATGAAACAAAGCATCCTGACGCTCGCCCTGCTGCTCGGCGGCGCGGCCCTGGCCCAGACCACCCCGCCCGCCCCCACGCAGACGGCCCCGGCTCCCGCGCCGACCCAGGCAGCTCCGGCGCAGACCACTCCGGCTCAGACCACGCCTGCCGCTCCGGCCCGGACCGCGCCCGCGCAGGGCACGGCGGCCCCCGCCGCGAATGCCCAGGCGGTCGTCGCGGTGGTGGGCAGCGAGAGATTTACGCTGGGCGACTACGAAAAGGCCTTCCGGGTGGCGGTGGCGCGGGTGCTGAACTCGCAGGGGGTGCCCTTCACGACCGACATCCTGCCCGAGTTCGCCGAGGCGCGCGGGGAATTCCTGAAGCAGTACGCCCGCGACCGGGCCGTGTACCAGCTCGCCCGCCGGGACACCAAGGTCACCCCCGCCCAGATCGACGAGCAGCTCGCCGAGGCGAAGAAGGGCTTTGACTCCGACGCCGAATTCACCGAGGCCCTGAAGGCGACGGGCTACGACAGCGAGGCCGAGCTGCGCGCGGACCTGGAGCGGCAGACCGTCGTCTCCGCGTACCTGGAGGGCATCAAGACCCGCCTCCGGTTCGGGGACGCCCTCGTCACGAGCTTTTACAACCTGAACAAACAGTCGTTCAACCGCCCGGCGCAGGCCTGCGTGCGCCACATCCTCGTCAAGACCCAGGCCGAGGCCCAGACCGTCCTGAGGGACCTGGGGGCGGGGGCGGACTTCGCCAAGCTCGCGCAGGAACGCAGCCAGGACCCCGGCAGCGCGGCGGAGGGCGGTGACCTCGGCTGCATCGCGCCCGGCGACACGGTGGCGGCCTTCGACAAGGCGGCCTTCAGCGGCCCCCTGAATCAGCCCCAGATCGCGCAGACCGAGTACGGCTGGCACGTCCTCCTCGTCACGCAGCGCAACGCGGCGGGCCTCGCTCCCCTCGCGGAGGTCGCCCCCACCATCCGCGAGCAGCTCGCCCGCGACGCCGCCCAGAAGTACCTCGACGCCCAGCTCCTGCGCCTGAACATCCAGACGACCCCGGCGCTCGTCGCCGCGCCCACCCCCGCGACGGGCTCCCCCACCCCCAGCAACACGACGAGCAAGTAAATCCCTGTTCCGGTCGGGGGGAGGCTGAAGGCGGCCTCTCCCCTTTCGTCGGGTGCCCTACAGCGCCGCTCTGGGTCGCCGCGCCGCGAGCACGATGCCCAGCAGCACGAGGGCGGCGGCGAGCGCCACGCCGAGGACGACCGTGTTCACCTCGGGCCGCGCGGCGTACACCCCGTAAAAGGACCACAGCAAGACCCCGGCGAAGGCGTAATCCCGGAAGCGCACCAGGAAGAACACGCCCAGCAGCCCCGCGATGATCACCAGCACCGCCGACCACGCCGGGCCGCCCAGCCCCGCGAGGCCGTCCGTCACCCCCTGGCTGACGAGAAACGCCGTGATGTTGGCGATGGTCGCCACGCTGATCCAGGCGAGGTAGAGGCTGGTGGGCAGCGCGAGCGTGAGGGGCTCGGCGCCGAGCGGCTCCACTTCGCGCACCCCCAGGTACAGCCAGATCAGGCTGCCGAGCAGGGCGAGCATGATGAGCACGCTGGGGCCGAAGTTCAGGCTCTGGAAGGCGAGCAGCCACGCCACATTGAGCCCGTTCGCCAGCAAAAAAGGCCAGAAGAGGCGGTCGAGGCGCGGGCCGCGCTGCGCCGGGAGGGCCTGGTACACCGCGAAGACGATCAGCCCCAGAAAGATCACCCCCCACACCGAGAAGGTGAGCCCGGCGGGCGTGAAGGCGTTCGGCAGGCTGTCGCTGACCTCGCGGTTGCTGTTGCCGAACAGCGGCAGCGCGTTGCTGAGGTAATTCATCACCAGCGTGAGGACGGTCGCCGCGAGCAGGGTCAGTTGCCGGGGAAGTCCAGTCATGCTCCAGCTTACGCACCCCGTGGGTGAGGAGGGCGAGGCTCCCCCCGGCTCCCCCTCACCCCTGACCCGTCCGGGCGCGGGGCAAGGCCCGCCTCAGCCCCACCGCCAGCGCCGCCGAGGCGAGGGGCGCGAGTGTGCGGGTCTCGCGGGTGACCAGGCCCGCACCCAGGGTCCCCAGCGCGAGGAGCCGCGTGAGACGCACCCGTTCGGCAGGAACGAGGGTCGGGGCGCGGTCGCACTCGGTCGCCACCGCCTCGGGCCTGGACAGCACGCCCGACACGCCCAACGCGGCGAGGGCCAGCCCGTCGGCGAGCGGGCCGCGGCCCTGCCCCCGGCGCACCCCCGGCAGCAGGGCGGCCAGGGCGACGAGCCCGGCGTCCCTTTCCGACCCCCGAAAGGCGTCGGCCCGGGTGGACGACAGCGCGAGCGCCGCGCCCGGCACCAGGGCCGCCACCCACTCCCCCGTCAGCGCCGAGAGCCCCGCCTGCCCGGCGAGGGCCACCACGTCGAGCGGGGTCGGCGCCTGTCCCACCGTGGCCGCGAGGACCCGCAGCCCGCTCAGGACGGAGAGGCCCGCGAGCACGTTCGGGGGACCCCCCGCCAGCGCCGCGAGGGCCGCCAGCGGCAATGCCGCCCCCGCCGTGTCGGGGTGATCGGGGTCGAGTTCGCGCGCCGCCGACCACCCCAGGAAACCCGCCGCGCCCACGCCGAGCGCCGAAGTCCAGGAGTGGCCGGAGAGCCGGGCAGCGAGGATGCTCACGGCGGCGCCCGCCACCACGAGGCGGTTCGACGGCAGCGAGAAGTCGAGCGGGCGGGCCAGCGCAGAGGCGGGGAGGGTGGGGCTCGTCATGGCCCACGCTATCCCCTCTCGCGCCCCCTGGACGCCGCCTCAGCAAAGCCTCAAGGAGGAGATGGGGAGGGCACCTACACTGACCCCATGCCCTACCTGCGCGTTACCTGTGCGCCCCTTTCCGCCGAGCGCAAGGCGGAGGTGGCCCGGGCGCTCACCGAGGCGGTCAACCTCCTCTTCTTCTCGCCGCGCGGCGGCCCCAGCCGCGAGGAGCTGCGCGAGCGCACGACCGTCCACTTCGCCGAGTCCCGCGACGAGGACCTCTACATCGGCGGGCGCACCCCCCGCGAGCGGGGCCGGGTGGACCTCACGGTCGAACTCTCCGACTGGAACATGGGTGCCCGCAGGCAGCGGCGGGTGGCCCGCCACCTGACCCCCGTCCTCGCGCGATTGTTCGGGGTGGGGCCGGGGGACGTGGACGGCATCAACCTCCGCTTCCACTCCTACCCGCCGCGCGACTTCGCGGTGGGGGGCCGCCTCCTCTCCGATCAGGTGCCGTGGATCGGCCAATTCCTCAAGGCGCGCGGCGGCTGAGCCCCCTCAGGTCGTGTAGTCCGCGTTGATGCTCACGTACTCGGCGCTCAGGTCGCAGCCCCACGCCTCGCCGGCGGCCTCCCCCACCCCGAGGTCCACCTCGAAGACGACCTCCTGCGCCCTCATGCTGGCGCTCACCGCCGCGTCGTCGTAGGACAGGGGCTTGCCCGCGAAGACGGCATGGCCCTGCACCCTGACCGTCATGCGCTCGATGTTCACCGCCGCGCCGCTGCGGCCCACCGCCATGATCACCCGGCCCCAGTTGGGATCGTTGCCGTGGACGGCACTCTTGAGCAGGGGGCTCACGCAACAGGTGCGGGCGGCGGTCAGCGCCTCGGCCTCCGTGCGGGCCCCCGACACCCGGACGGTGAGGAGCTTGGTGGCCCCCTCCCCGTCGGCGGCGATCATCCGGGCCAGCTCCCGCATGACGCCCTCCAGGGCGGCCAGGAACTCCGCCGGGTCCACCTCCCCGGCGAGGCCGTTCGCCAGCACCACCGCCATGTCGTTCGTGCTCGTGTCGCCGTCCACCGTCACCGCGTTGAAGGTCCGGTTCACGATGCCCGGGAAGGCCCCCCGCAGCACGCCCTCCTCCACCCGCGCGTCCGTGAAGGCGAAAGCGAACATGGTCGCCATGTCGGGGTGGATCATGCCGCTGCCCTTGGCGGTGCCGACGATGCGCGCTCCCGTGCTGAGCGTCGCCGACGCCAGCTTGGGCCGGGTGTCCGTCGTCATGATCGCCGCCGCGAAGGGACCCGCCGCCGCGCCCAGTTCCCCCGGCAGGTGCTCCACGCCGCTCAGCACCCGGTCCATCGGGAGGGGGTGGCCGATGATGCCCGTGCTCGCGGTGAGCACCGCGCCCGGGTCCACGTTCAGCACGCTGCCGAGCGCCCCCGCCATGTCAGCGTTGTCGCGCACGCCCCGCGCCCCGGTCGCGGCGTTGGCGTTCCCGGCGTTGACGAGCAGCGCCCGCACGGGCCTCCCCTCCCGGTACAGCTCGCGGTTGCGCCCCACGCAGGCCGCCGCCGTCGTGCTGCGGGTGCCCGCGAAGGCCCAAGTGCAATCGGCGTCGCTCACCACGCAGCTCAGGTCCGTCCTGCCGCTGGGCTTGATGCCCGCGCTCATCGCCGCCGCGCGGAAGCCCTGGGGAAAGGTCGTGTCGGGGGCCTGCCCGGAATCCGTCATGGGCGCATGGTAGCGGGACCCGGCCCACGCTCTTCCACAGGCTGATCTCCACATGACCTCTTCCCGCACGCTCCTCACGCGCCCTTCATGGCACCGAAGGGGCAGGCGGGTAACGTGAGACCCCATGAAGAAGGCCCTGCTCTCCCTGCTGGCCGCTGGCCTGCTGTCCAGCGCGCTCGCCGCACCCGTCAAGCTCCAGTCGCTGCCCGTCACGCTCGAACCCAACGCCCGCCTCCTGACGCTGAGCGACGCCGGGATCGCCAAGGCCTTCCCCTCGGCGGCGGGGCGCCCGGACGCCGTGTTTCTCACCGAGGACCGCAAGGTCACCGTGGCCTTCGAGTGGCGCGAAGGGAAGCTCGCGCCCGCGCAGGTGGCCGACCTCGTGACCCAGTTTCCCGCCGTGATCCGCGCGCAGGTGCCCAACGTCAAGACCCTGCGGGCGAACCTCGTGCAGATGGGCGGCACCCCCTGGGCGCAGTTCATCTTCACCACCCCCGGCCAGGGCGACGACGTGCGGCGCGAACTCCTCGTCACCAGCCTCCAGGGCCGCACCCTCGTCGTGACCATCGCGGCCCGGACCGCCGACTACAGCCGCAACGAGACCGTCGTCCGCAACCTCGTGAACAGCGTCCGCGTGAGCTGAGCCGGAGGAAGGACCGGGGAGGGGGTGGGGCCGAACGAGGCGCCCGCCCCCTCTTCCCTTGCCCGGCGGGGCCTACGATGAGCGCATGACCGCCACCGTCACCGCCGTCAGCGTGAGCGCGGAGCACACCTTCAGCAAGGCGAACCGGGAGAGCGTCCGCCTGCTCGCCGGGCTCGGCGTGGAGGGAGACGCGCACCTGGGCCACACGGTCCGGCACCGCTCGCGGGTGGCCGCCGACCCCACGCAGCCCAACCTGCGGCAGGTCCATCTCCTTCACGCCGAACTGCACGACGAGTTGCAAGTGCGAGGCTTTGCCGTCTTCGCCGGGCAGATGGGCGAGAACGTCACCACCCGGGGCGTGGAGCTCCTCGGCCTGCCCCGGGGCACGCGGCTGCACCTCGGCGGGGCGGCGGTCGTCGAGGTGACGGGGCTGCGCAACCCCTGCGCCCAGATCGAGGCCTTTGGGCCCGGCCTGCTCGCCGCCGTGCTGAGCCGAGACGGGGAGGGCCGCGTCGTCCGCCGGGCGGGGATCATGGGCATCGTCCTCGCGGGGGGCGAGGTCCGCCCGGGCGACCCCATCCGCGTCGAGCTGCCGCCCGGACCCCACGAGGCCCTCGACCGGGTGTGACGGGTCAGGGGCCGACCACCCAGCGTGAAACAGCGCACCAGGGCGGCGGATTTCGCGCGGGTGAGGTGGGGGACGGGGGAGGCCGGGCGGGGCCGCTTCCCCTCACAGGGACACGGTGTGACAGAACTGTAGGAAGACTGAGTTTAAAATGACCGGGTGCAGGACTTCCGTGTCGCCCAACCCATCGAGCGCCGCCGCGTCCTCGCCACACGCGGCGGCGTCCAGAGTGTGGTCGGGGAGTGGCGGGGCCAGCCCGTCTTCGTCAAGACGCTGCTCACCGCCGAACCCGAGGCCGCCCTGCGCTTCGCGCACGAGGGCGAGATCGCTTCCAGCCTCGATCACCCGCTCGTCGTGTCGCCGCTCGCGCGCACGCCGCGCCAACTGATCTTTCCCTTCGTGCCGGGCCGCACCCTGCGCGAGGTGGTGCAAGAAGGCCCGCTCCCCCCGGAGGCGGCGCTGTGCGTGGCGAGCGGCCTGCTGCGCGCCGTCGAGCACCTGCACGCGCGCGGCGTGACCCACCACGACCTCAAGCCCGAGAACGTGCTGCTGCTGGACACGCGGGCGCGGGGCGACGCGGTGCGTCTCGTGGATTTCGGCATGAGCCACTCCCGCGCGCTGGGAAGCGACATCCACGACGGCACCCGCATGGGCACCCCGCACTTCATGGCGCCCGAGCAGTTCCGGGGCGTGCGCGGCGACCCCCGCAGCGACCTGTATTCGGTGGGCGTCCTGTTGTTCGACTGCCTGGCGGGCTTTCCCCCCTTCGAGGACGCGCTGGGCTGGCTCGTCGGCCTGAGCGAGGACTGCGCGCCCCTGCCCGGCCCCGCCGAGGTGCACCCCGTCCTGCGCGCCGCCCTGGAGCGTGACCCGGAGGCGCGGCCCGCCACCGCCGGGGAGATGCTCGCCGCCCTGGAGGGGGTGCGGCGCTCGCTGGAGGCCGCCGCGTGCCCCTAGTCGCCTTCAGCGGCAACCGCTTCCTGGCGGAGGAGACGCTCCGGGAAACCCTCGCCTCGCGCGGCCTCAACGTGCGCGACCTGCCCCGCCTCGCGGGTGAGGAGGTCACCCCTCAGGCGGTCGCCCCCCTCCTCGCCCCCAGCCTCTTCGGGGACGGCGGCGTGGTCGTGGACCTCGCGGGCGCCAAGCCCGACAAGGCGCTGCTCGACCTCCTCGCCTCCGCGCCCGTCACCGTGGCCGTGCTCGACGAGAGCCCGCCCGCCACCCGGGTCAAACTCTACGAGTCGCGCGGCGAGCACCACCCTGCCCCCGTCCCGCAGAAGACCGGGGACGTGGCGGGGTGGGTCACGCAGCGGGCGAAGCGGCTGGGCCTCAAGCTCGACCGCGAGGCCGCCCTCTACCTCGCCGAGGTCTTCGGGCCGGACCTGACGGGCATCGCGGGGGAGCTGAACAAGCTCACGCTCCTCGATCCGCCGCACGGCGCCGACCTCGTGCGGCGGGTCGTGGGCCGCGAGCCGCCCGGCGACTCCTTCGCGCTGCTGGGGGCCGCGACGACCGGGCGCCCCGGCGAGGCCGTCACCCAGCTTCGCCGCCTCCTCGCGTCGGGAGAGGACCCCTTCAAGCTGCTCGGGGCGGTCGTGTGGCAGTACAGCCTCGTCGCGCGCTGCGTGGCCCTGACCCAGGAGGAGGGGCGGGTGAGCGAGGCCATTGCTGCCCAGAGGCTCGGCGTCAAGCCCTACCCGGCGAAGAAGGCGCTCGACGTGGCCCGGAAACTCAGCGAGGACAAGGTGCGCGGCCACCTCGCCCGCATCCTCGACGCCGACGTGGCGATGAAACGGGGGCTGGACCCCGGGGCGACGCTGGAGCGGCTGATCGTGCAACTGAGCGTCTGAGGGGTCCCGCTCAGGCTTGAGGGGGAGTTCCGGACCCGGTGGCCGCCGAGCCCGCGGGATCGATGACCCCCCGGTACACCTCGTCCAGCGTGAGGGTGTGCCCTAGGCAGGCGAGGGAAATACTGCCCGTGCCGCCGTATTGGGTGAGCCGCCAGCCGTCCCCCGCCCGCTGATAGGCCAGGATGCGCCGCTCGCTCTGGGAGACGATCAGGTACATCTGGAGGCTGGGGATCGACGTGTACGCGTGATACTTGGCGTGCCGGTCGATGGCGGCGGTGCGCTTGGAGAGGACCTCCACGAGCAGGCAGGGGTCCGTCTCGTAGTACTCCTCGCCGTTGTCCTGCCCGCAGGCGACCATGACATCGGGGTAGTAGAAAGAATTCTTCCCCTCGATCCGTAATTTCATATCGGCGGCGTAGAGTCGGCATCCGGCACGGGTCGCCTTCGTGTCCAACGCCAGCACGAAGTTCAGGGTGATCCGCATATGCGCCTTGCTCGTCCCGGCTTGAGCACGCGTCGCGCCGTGCAGGGGGTAGACGAATCCATCTACGTACTCCCGCTTGACCGGACTCTCCTGCTCCGTCCGCAGGTACTCCTCGACGCTGATCACCTGGAGGGCGGGGTCGCTCATGCCTCATGGTAAGGCGTGGGACGGCCCGCCCCCGCCTCTATACCCTGACCAGGAACGCCGACTCGATCACGTCGAGGTCGCGGATCGCCTGGAGCTGCTCGGGGGTCAGGCCGTCGTCGAGGGTGAGGGTGAAGAGGGCCTGCCCGCCCTTCTCCGCGCGCCCGAGGGCCATTCCGGCGATGTTCACCCCCCAGGTGCCGAGCAGGTTGGAGAGCTTGGCGACCGCGCCGGGGCGGTCCTGGTTGGAGGCGATCAGGATGAAGCCCTCCGGCGCGAGTTCGACCCGGAAGTCCCGCAGGCGGGTGAGGCGCGGGCTGCGACCGAAGACGGTGCCCCCCACCGTGCGGGTGCGCCGCTTCTCGCCCCCCACGCCGCTCGTGACCCGCACGATGACCTCGGTCTGGTAGTCGGGGCTGTCGCCCTCCTCCCGCACGGCGAGGTTCAGGCCGCGCTCCTTTGCCAGGGCGCGGGCGTTGATCATGTTCGGGCGCTCGTCGGTGCTGCCGCTCAGATACCCGACGAGGGCGGCGGTCACCACGGGCGCGGGGTCGGCGGGGAACTCGCCCCGGAAGGTAATTTCGAGGTCGTGTGCGCCGGGCAGCAGTTGCGCGAGGATGCGCCCCAGCTTCTCGCCGAGGTCGAGGTAGCCGCCGAGCAGCTCCAGCGTCTTCGCGTCGAGCGCCGGGGCATTCACCGCCCCCCGGCTCACGTCGCCGTGCAGGGCCGCGAGCACCCGCCCAACGATCTCCGCCCCCACCCGTTCCTGCGCCTCGCGGGTGTTCGCCCCCAGGTGCGCCGTGATGCCGAGATTCGGTGCGTTCAGGAAGACATGCTCCGGGGTGGGCGGCTCGTCCACGAACACGTCCACGCCCGCCCCGAAGAGGTGGCCGGACTTGAGGGCCTCCACGAGCGCCCCCTCCTCCACGATGCCGCCGCGCGCCGCGTTCACGACGATGGCGCCGGGCCTGAGCAGGGCGAGTTCGCGGGCGCCGATCATCCCCTGCGTCTCCTCGGTCAGCGGCGTGTGGACGGTCAGGAAGTCCACCTGGGCGAGCAGGTCGTCGAGACCAGCGGCCCGCGCGACCCCCAGGCGCTCGAACTTGTTCTCGGGGACGTAGGGGTCGAAGGCGACCACGTTCATCCTCAGGCCCTGCGCCCGGTCGGCGACGATGCTCCCGATGCGGCCCAGGCCCACGATGCCGAGCGTCTTGTCCTTGAGTTCGACGCCGAGGAACTTGCGGTCCCACTCGCCCGCGCGGGTCAGGCGGTCCGAACGGGTCAGGCCCCGCGCGGCGGCCATCAGGTGCATGACGGCCAGCTCCGCCGCCGAGACGTTGTTGCTCTCGGGCGCGTTGAGGACGAGGATGCCTCTCCGACTGCACGCCTCCAGGTCGATGTTGTCCACGCCGACGCCGCCGCGCCCGATGACCCTCAGGCGCTCGCCCGCGGCCTCCAGCAGCCCGCGGTCCACCTTCGTGCGGCTGCGGGTGATCAGGGCGTCGTACCCGGGGAGGCGGCGCAGGGTCTCCTCGCGGGGGAGGTTACCCTCGTAGCTGATCTCGAACCCGGCGTGCTCCAGGGGGCCGGGGTTCATCTCGTCGCAGATCAGGACGCGCAGGGGGGTGGCCTGCGCCTCGGCGGGCGCCGCTGCGGTCCGGGCGGGGAGGGAGGCGGTCATGGGGTCAGGGTAAGCCTGCCGGGCCCGGCGGCGCGGGACTTGGCTAGGGCAACGGGCTCCCGCCTCCACCACCGGGAAATCGGGAGCACGGGCGCCAGGGTAGACTGTCCCCATGCCGTTTGTGGTCGTGTCGGGATTGTCGGGAAGCGGGAAGAGCACCGCGCTGAGGACACTGGAGGACGCGGGCTTTTTCATCACCGACAACCTGCCGCCCGAGCTGTGGGGGGCGATGCACGACCTCGTGACGGCGCGGGGGCTGGAGCGGGTGGCGATCAGCACCGACGCGCGGACCCGGCACTTCCTGGGGGCGCTGGAGTCGAGCTACGCCCGGCTGGCCCGCCGCCGCGAGGACCTGCGGGTCCTTTTTCTGGAGGCGAACGCGGAAGTCTTGCTGCGCCGCTACAACCTGACCCGCCGCGAGCACCCCCTGGGCGAGACCCTGATGGTGGACTTCGCCCGCGAGCGCGACCTCCTCGCGCCGCTGCGCGCCATCGCGGACACGGTGATCGACACGACGGCGCTGAGCGCGCGGGAACTCTCCGAGCGGGTGCTGCACACCTTCCGGCTGGAGCACGACTTCGCCCTGCGGCTGATGAGCTTCGGCTTCAAGAACGCCCCCCCGCGCGACGCCGACCTCGTGATCGACGTGCGCTCGCTGCCCAACCCCTACTACGTGCCCGAGCTGAGCCCCAAGACCGGGCTGGAACCCGACGTGGCGCGGTATGTCTTCGGGGACGCAGCGTCGGAAGCCTTCTACGGGGAGGTACGTGACTTCGTGCGGATCGCCGCCGAGCGGGCGCGGGCGTCAGGGCGGCACGGGTACACGGTCGCCATCGGCTGCACGGGGGGGCAGCACCGCTCGGTGGCGGTGGCCTCGCGGCTGGCGGGGGACCTCGCCGACCAAGGCGCGCAGGTGACCGACCACCGCGACATGCAAGTGGGAGAGGGGGGATGAGCGAGTCGGCGGGCACGCGGGGTGAGGCCGCGCGCCGGGCCACCCGCCGGGCCCGGATGTGGATGGAACCGGGGCTGGGGGTCAAACGCTGGCTGATCCTCTTCGTGGGGTGCACCCTGATCGGGGCGGTGGGCTTCTTGCACTTCACCTGGACGGGGCCGCTGCACTTCGTGGCGACCCGCTGGATTCTGTGGCTCAATGCCCTCACCAAGCCCGAGGTGCTGCCCCTCTACGTGGTCGGCATCACGGTGATGGGACTCGCGCTCGGGGGCGCCCTCCTGAGCATCATGATGCTCAACCGCTCGATGCTGCGCTCGACGGGCACCGCCCCCGAAACGGCCCTCGACGTGATCTACTCGCACCGCACCCTGTCGCGCGGGCCCCGCATCGTGGCGGTGGGGGGCGGCACGGGCCTGTCGAACCTGCTGATGGGGCTCAAGGTCCACACCGGCAACATCACGGCGGTCGTCACGGTGGCGGACGACGGCGGATCGAGCGGACGGCTGCGCCGGGCCCTCGACATGATCGCGCCCGGCGACCTCACCGACTGCTACGCGGCGCTCAGCGACAGCCCGGTCCTCGCCCGGCTGCTGCTGCACCGCTTCGGGCGCGGCGAGGGGCTGGAGGGGCACACCTTCGGAAACCTGCTGCTCGCCACCCTCTCCGAGGAACAGGGCGGCCTGCAAGGCGCGATGCGCGACATCCACGAGGTGCTGCGGGTGCGCGGGCAGGTCTTCCCCGCCACGACGCAGCCCGCCACCCTCGTCGCGCGGCTTTCCGACGGGCGCGAGGTGCGCGGCGAGAGTCGGCTCAGCGGCCAGGTGGGCTCGGCGCGCATCCTCGACGTGCGGCTCGAACCCCCCGGGCTGCCCGCGCTTCCCGACGTGCTGGGCGCCGTGCGCGAGGCCGAACTGATTGTCCTGGGACCGGGGAGTCTGTTCACCTCGATCATCCCCGCCCTGCTCGTGCCGGACATCGCGCGGGCCCTGCGCGAGTCGGGCGCCCCCATCGTGTACGTCGCCAGCCTGATGAGCGAGCCCGGCGAGACGACGGGACTCACCCTCGAAGACCACGTGCTCGCCATCACCGCCCACCTGGGCCGCGCCCCCAACTGGGTATTGATGAACAGCGCCCCCATTCCCCCGGACGTGCGGGAGCGTTACGCCGCCGAGGGCGCCCAGGTGCTGGGCCTCGACGGCGCCAGCCGCGACTTGCGGGGCCGCGTGCGCACCGCGCCCCTCCTCCAAACGGGCCCCACCGCCCGCCACGACCCGGCGGCCCTGGCCCAGGCGCTCCTGGCGCTGATCTCGCGGGCGCGGGCGGCGTGAGGGGGAGGGCGGCCCGCGTGGTGCTTGTTGTTTCTGCGGGATGAATGTGGGGCGGGGAGGGCGCTGGGGGCGGTTGCAGTTCACCCCCTCTCAGCCTCCCCCCTCAAGGGGGAGGAGCTAAAAGAGCGAGAGCTTTTGTTTTTTAAAACGTCTAGCTGGACGCCCCAGCAGTGGCAGAGAGTGAACGCTCCAGGCCCACCACCACGTCGGCTCGCGCAGCGAGACGGTGGGCGTGCGACCAAGACGCGACAAGATCAGACATTCCGCCTGGGATAACCCGCTCACCCACGCCGCCCGTATGCCCTTGCCCAGCGCAGCGCCGCTCCCCCTCCACCCAGAGGAGAGACACGTCAAGAACTGAGCGTCAACGCGCGGGCCGCCCCGCGCGGCGGAGACGTTGCCCCCTCTGGGTGGAGGGGGCTGGGGGGTGGGGGCTAACCGTCGCAAGTCCCCCTGCCCCTCCCCGCCATCTAGCCCGCTCCCCGACACCCCTTCAGGAGCTTCAGAAACGCCACGTTATACTCGCGCCCGTGTCGCTGCTCCTCCTCACCGCCGCGCTCGTGTCCTTCCCCGACCCAGCCGGAGACGCGCGCGGCGACGGAGGTTACCTGCTCCCCACCCGCCCGGCGGTGAGCGAAGACGCCCTCGACCTCCGGGGCTTCCGGGCCGAGCCTCAGGGCCAGGAGATGCGCTTCACCGTGGAGCTGGGCCGCATCGAAAACCCCTGGGGAGCGCCCAGCGGCTTCTCGGCGGGCGTGACCGACATTTTCGTGAAGACGGGCGTGGGCGGCGTGCGGACCCTCGACCACCTGCGCCTGAACGTGACCGGCACGGGCGGCTGGACCTACCACGTGCGCGTGACGGGCTTCGGGGCCAGCCTGCGAAGGGCGCCGGAGGACGGGGGCCCCCCCACCACGCTCACAGCGCCGACCGTGCGGGTGGAGGGCACGGGTCTCGTGATCGACGCCGCCGTTCCCCCCGGCGACTACGGCTACTGGGTCACGAGCAGCGTGTACTCGCCCCTCACGCCCGACGGGGTGCTGCGGCCCGTGACCACCCCCGGCCCCACCGCCCTGCAAGCGGGCCGGGCGGACGCCCCGGTGCCGGTCGACGTGCTGCTGCCGTCCGGGGACCCGGCGCCCTTCACCCAGGGCACGCTCGCGCCCGTCGGGACCACGCGTGACCCGCGCACCCTGCTCCTCCTGGGCCTGGGTGGGCTCGGTCTCCTCACCGTGGGAATCGCCACCGTGGCCGTCTGGCGGCGCCCGTGAGGGTCCCCGCCCCCCTGCTGATCCTGGCCGCGGCGGTGCTGTGGGGCCTCCTCGGCATCTTCGGCAAGAACGCGCAGGCGGCGGGCGTCTCCCCGCTCGAGGTCGCCTTCTGGCGGGCGGTGCTCGCGGGCGGGCTCTTCGCGCTCCACGCCGCCGTCACGCGCGCGCCCCTGCCACGCGGGCGGGACCTCCTCGTCACCGCCGGGTTCGGAGTGCTCGGCGTGAGCGTCTTTTACGGGGCCTACCAGCTCGCCGTGCAATCGGGCGGCGCGAGCCTCGCCAGCGTGCTGCTCTACACCGCTCCCGCCTTCGTGGCGCTCTTCGGCTGGGCGGTGCTGCGCGAGCGGCTGGGGGTCAGGGAGGTGGCGGCGGTCGCCGGAACGCTCGGCGGCATCGCCCTCATCAGCCTGGGCGGCGGGCAGGGCGTGAACGTCACGGGGGCGGCGCTGGGGTGGGGCCTCGTCGCGGGCTTCACCTATAGCCTGTATTACCTGTACGGCAAGGCGTTTTTCGGGCGGTACTCGCCCCCCGCTCTCCTCGCGGTCGCCCTGCCGTTCGGGGCGCTGTGCCTGCTTCCCTTCGTAAGCTTCGGCGCCAAGACGACTGGGGCGTGGGGCTCTCTCTGGGCCATCGCCGTTTTCAGCACGTACCTCGCCTACCTCGCGTACGGCGCGGGCCTGAGGCACCTCCCCGCCACCCGCGCGAGCGTGATCGCCAGCCTGGAGCCGGTCGTGGCCGCCGTGCTGGCCGCCGTGCTGTTCGAGGAACGCCTCTCACCCACCGCGCTCTTCGGGGCGGCGTTGGTGATTGGGGCGGCGCTCTTGCTCAGCGTGGAGAAGCGTCCGGCGGCGGAGTTGTCGCCCCGGGTCGAGTAGCAAGGCGGAAACAGGGGGTATAGAAATGTCTAACGATCACCACACGAAGAATACGGTCGGCCAGCTTTCTCTCAATGATGTAATTTTAAGACTTAAAATACCAACATCTTCTGGCAGTGAGAGAGAACGTACGTCAATATTTTTTACACATTGGTTACCCATAAAACCAGAGGCGAAATTTTCTATTTATAAGAATGGGGTTAAGTTTGAGGTCCATACGGATATAAGCGCATTTCCCTCTATAGGAGGAATCACATGGGAGAAAGTGAGGAAATTCGTCAACCCGAGAGTTGAATTTTTCTATGTAGACGCATATCTAACGGATGTTTCACAAAATGTGTTCGACTTAATGTTTGGTCCAACTATACATACTGTTGATGCATCCTCAGATAAGGGCAGAGAGTACATCTCTTTTATCGAAAACATTATTAAAGAAGCTCAAGAAGTAGTAAACAGAATCATACGCTATGCGAGGGTAGAGAAGGGACAGTACTGGCTTAGGGAGCATAGTCAGAATCCTGACGAACTTATACACAAGGTAGTGAGTTACAAGGCTAAGATAAAGCTGATGAACTCAACTAGTGAGTGGCAAGATTATTTTGTAAATGCTGCCCATATCTTGAGAGGAGGATCTATAGGTGGGAGTGAAAGATATATAGAAGAGCGAGACTGGCCAAAAGTCATATCTTTCGTGAAAGACGGAAGCAGACCCAGTCTTACATCTGAATTGTTGTCAAACGCTGAAAGTTTGGCGGTAGCGGGACACCGCCGCAATGCAATTATTGAAGGCGTGGCTGCCTTGGAGGTTAGTGTCAATGGCTTCTGCAACAAGCCTAACAAATTACTGCTTACCAGTAATGTAAGTGAGCGTATTGAGCTTAGCGAATTAAAATCTCGATACAATCATCTGGGCTTTTCCACCACCTTTACTTATTTGATACCACTCTTGTTTGATGAGAATAGCCTGCCGAAAAGTCTTGTATCAATTTGTCGCGAGGCAATAGAGACTCGCAACGGCGTCGTACATAAAGGTAGACGCGATGTCAGTTCAAAAGACGTGTCAAGAATGATTTCGGCGATCAGAAAAACATGTGCCATTTTACATTCATTCACAGAGACAGGTTCCTCTGTTATGACAGAAGGGTTATATCTTCCTGATTAATATCTTTTAACTTGTATTCCTTTAATTCACTGCCTCCCCAACGCGACGTCCTACCCTTAATAGCAACGCCCTCCCACCCATCAGCGCGGCTTGAGGTCGAAGTCCCACTCGAAGGAGCGGCCCCACGGCAGCGTCGCGTCGTCGAGGGTGTAGGTCAGGCCCACCCGCAGCGGGAAGTAGTCCCGGGCGAGTTCGAGCAGTTTGGCCTGCCCGGCGGGCGTGTTCAGCTCCGCCTCGGGGATCGCCTGGCGCAGGGCCGCGCGCACCTCCGCGCTGTAGATCACGTCGTTGGCGAACTCGCGGGCGAGCAGGGCGTCCTGCCGGACGGGGTCGGCCCCCTCCAGCGCGAGGCGGGCGTGCGCGAGGGCCGTGCCGAGGTTGTTGCCCGGCGTGCCCCAGGCCGCCAGGGACCGCAGGTTCGCGTGCTGCCGCAGGGTGGCGAGGTCCGACCACAGCCGGGTATTGCCGAGGTTGACCTGCGCCACGTCCGCCACGGCGACCGGGCCGCGCCGCAGAAGGCTGCTCACTCGCACGGCAGCCTGACGCGGGTCCCCACCGTTGTAGACGTAGAGGGTCAGGTCGGCGGGACCCTCCGTCACCACCCGGAAGCTGCTCGCCCGCGCGTGGTTCTCGGCGCTCTGGGTGAGGGGGATGCCCTCGTAGCGGATGACCTGCCGCGCCTTCGCCGGGTCGCTGTACTCGACGCGCACGGTCTTCTCGGTCGGCGCGAGGGCGCGGGCGGCGAGCATGGCGAGCACCTCGTCCGCGCCGGGGTAGACGAGCACGTTGGCGGGAGCCTCCTGGGCCAGGGCCGCGCCCTCGGCGGGAGCGGGGCTGCCGGGCAGGGCGTCGTCCCAGGTCACGTGCAGTTCCTTGAACACGCCCTGCCGCGCCCACTCGACCGTCTGCCGCACGACCGCGAGGTTGCGTTCCCGGTTCGTGGCGTCGGGCTCGCGCGGCAGGGTGATGAAGGCGTAGACGGGCTGCCCCGTCCGCCCCCCCCACGCCCGTACGGGTTCCAAGCGGGCCAGGGCCTCCTCGGCGCTCAGCGGGCTCGTGCGCGACTGCACCAGGCCGCCGTAGGCGAAGGCGTCGAGGGCGACGACCAGGGGCTCGTTCGTGGGCTGGGCGCCGAGCCACGCCGCCAGCGCCGCCGGGTCCGCCCCGCGCTGGGCGTTGCCGAGAAGGTCGGCCCCCGGCACCTGCACCGTCCCTCCCCCGACCTCCGCGATCAGGGCGGGCAGCACCCGCGTCGCCGGGCGCGAGTCGAGGGGCACGAGCGTCTGCGCGCCCGCGTGGACGGCGAGGAGGGCGGCACACAGGGAGAGGACACGGCGGGTCATGCGCGAAGGCTAGAGGGCCAGCGTGAGGCACGGCGAAGGAAAGGGTGTGGGAAAGGCCCTTCCCCCGGCGGGGGTCCCCTCAACGCACGGTCGCGTTCACCTTCTGCGTCACCCGCAGCGTCAGGGCGAGGCGGGCGCCCTCCTCGAAGGGCAGGGTGAGGCGCAACTCCTGCTCGGTGGTGGCGTTCGTGCCCGCCTGCAACCCGTCGGGGCGGTAGGCGCTCCGGCCCGTGACGTTCAGGCGCCTCATTCCCAGCTCGAACGACTGCCCGTCCACGGTGTAGCGCACGGTGCCGGGCTGGGCGAGCCGCGTCGCCACGTCGAAGGTAAAGTTGCCCCCCGCGCCGCGCCCCCGGTAGGTCGTCGTGTTGTCGAGTGTCAGGGTGCCCGCCACTCCCAGCCGTGCTCCCTGCGGCAACAACCCGCTCAGCGAGCCGAGAAGCTGCGCGAAGTCGAGCTTGAGGCGCTGTGTCCGCGCCCGCCCGACCGTCAGCGGCTGCCCGTAGAGGTTCTGGATGCCCTGGCTGGCGAAGTCCTGCGTCTGCTGGGACTGCAACACCTTCTCCAGGACCGCGCGGAGCCCAGGATCGCCGCTCACCTCGTCCAGCACCAGCCGCGTTTTGCCCCCCGGCGCCGTGATCTGCCGGAAGACGAGGCGCTGGGTCGTGCCGTCAGGGAGGGGAAGGCTTTGGGTGTACCGCACGACCACGCTCCCGTCGTTCAGGCGCGGCAGCACACGGAGCGACTGGGTGACGTTCACCCGCTGGATGCCCGCCGACCCCAACTGCTGCCTGAGCTGCGCCCGCGCCTGCTCGAAGCTCTGCCGGGTCTGCGCCGAGACCGCCCGGCCCGGCGTGGGTTCCAGCCGCACGTCCACGAGTTCGGTGCGGCTCTCCACGGTGGAGACGTAGTTCAACGTCACACCGGGCTTCGGGTTCAGGGTGAGCACGTCCTGCGCGAGGGCGGCGGGAGAAAGCGCCAGGATGGCGCCCAGCACGGCGGTGGGCCTCATGGGTCGAGCCTAGCACTCCCCTTCCCTCGGGCCTTCCGGAGGATTCGTTGGAGGATCAGGGGGGTGAGCCCCCTACGCGCTCGCCCCGCTCCGCACCCGCCCGTTGCCCTTGCGGAGGATGTCGGTCACGCCCGGCACCCGCATGATCGCGTCACGCACGGCCTCCAGGTCGGCGTTACCGTCCACGGCGAGCCGCAGGTGGATGTGGGCGGTGCTGTCCGCGCTCACGCCCGCCTCGATCTTCATCGGGCTGCGCTTCTCGTTCGCCAGCACGCCCAGCACGTCGGCGAGGAGCCCGGCGCGGTCGGAGGCCACCACGTCGAGGTCCACGATGGTGCTCCCCGGCGTGCCCGCGTCCCAGCTCGCGGCGATGCAGCGCTCGGGCTCGTCCTTGAGGAGCCGGATCATGTTGGGGCAGTCGATGCGGTGGACGCTGACGCCGCGCCCCCGCGTCAGGTAGCCCATGATCTGGTCGCCCCGGATCGGGTTGCAGCAGTGCGAGAGCTTGGTGGCGGTCGAGAAACCCTCGACGTACACGCCTCCTGGCTCGGCGGCCTTCGGCGGGGGCGGGCCGCGCCGCTCGGTCGCCGCCGACTGCTCCTGCGCGAGGCTGGGGGCCAGGACCCGACCCACCGCCCCCGGCGTGAGTTTCCCGGCGTGCAGCGCGAGGTACAGGTCGTCCGGGTTGCGGGTGCCCACCAGGCGGCTCGTCACGTCCTCCAGCAGTTTGGTCCGCATGAGCTGGCGCACCGGGAGCTGCCGCTTGCGCAGGTACCGCTCCAGCAGGTCGTGGCCGTGTTGCAGCGCCTCGGCGCGTTCCTGCTGGCGGAAGTGGTGCCGGATCTTGGCGCGGGCGCTGCGCGTGACCGTGAAGTTCAGCCAGTCCTTGCTGGGGTGGCCGTTCTTGCTCGTCACGATCTCCACCATGTCGCCGTTGCCGAGCTTGTGGCTCAGAGGCACGATGCTCCCGTTCACCCGCGCGCCCACGGTCGTCTCGCCGATGCGGGTGTGGATGTGGTACGCGAAGTCCACGGGCGTGCTCCCCGCCGGGAGCGAGATCGCCAGCCCCTTGGGCGTGAAGACCCGCACCCGCTGCGAGAGGATGTCGGTCTTCACCGCGTCGAGGTAGTCGGAGGCGTCGTTGATCTCGTTCTGGAGTTCTCGGAGCTGCGCGATCCAGTTCTCGCGGTCGCGCTGGGCGAGCTGGCTCCCCTGCTTGTACATCCAGTGGGCGGCCACCCCGTACTCGGCGATTTCGTGCATCCGCAGGCTGCGAATCTGCACCTCGATGGGCTGCCCGCTCTGGCTGATGACGGTCGTGTGCAGGCTCTGGTAGCCGTTGGGCTTCGGAACCGCGATGTAGTCCTTGAAACGTCCCGGCAACGGCGTCCACATCGAGTGCACGATGGAGACGGTGTGGTAGCAGATGCGTTTTTCGCGCGTCTCCTCGGCCCGCTCGCGGCGTTTCTCGTCGGTGCCGGGGGGGACGGTGAGTTCGCGGGGCGTCAGGATCACCCGGATGGCGAGGAGGTCGAAGATCTGCTCGAGCGCCTTGCCCTCCTTCTGCATCTTGTTGTGAATGCTCCAGAGGTGCTTGCTGCGCCCCGCGATGTCGATGTCGCTGACCCACTCGGGGAGTTCGAGGTCGTCTTCGAGCGCCTCGCGCAGTTGCCCCACCGCCTGCTCGATGAGGGCCTGGCGCTCGTCCTGACGGGTCCGCAGCCGGGTCTGGAGGTACTCGTAGGCGTCGGGCTGGAGGTACTGGAAGCTGAGGTCTTCGAGCTCCCACTTGATCTGCCCGATGCCGAGGCGGTGCGCGAGCGGCGCGAAGATTTCCATCGTCTCGCGGGCGATCCGCACCTGCTTTTCGGGCTTCATGCTGCCCAGGGTCCGCATGTTGTGCAGGCGGTCGGCGAGCTTGACCACGATAATGCGGATGTCGCCGGTCATGGCGATCAGCATCTGGCGCAGGTTCTCGGCCTGCACGTCGCGGCCCGCGTCGCTGACCTGGGCGGCCTGGCTCCCCTGCTTGGAGAGCTTGCTGACCTTGGTCTCGCCCTCCACGATGCGGCGCACGTCGGGGCCGAAGCGGCGCTCGATCTCCTCGAAGGTCACGCCCTCCACGTCCTCCACCGTGTCGTGGAGCAGCCCGGCGAGGAGGCTGTCGGTGTCC
The DNA here is from genome assembly GCF_002869765.1 of Deinococcus planocerae. Classification (NCBI taxonomy): domain Bacteria; kingdom Thermotogati; phylum Deinococcota; class Deinococci; order Deinococcales; family Deinococcaceae; genus Deinococcus; species Deinococcus planocerae. The sequence goes on from NZ_PNOR01000016.1 coordinate 75,504, forward strand.
ATGCCGAGCCCCGCGAGGATGGTGGCGACGGCGACGGGGTGGGTGATGTAGGGCTCGCCGCTCCTGCGCCTCACGCCCGCGTGGGCGTCCCGCGCGAACCCGTAGGCCTGCTCGACGCGCTCGCGCTCCCCTGCCGGTCGGTCGGCGATCAGGGGGCGCAGTTCCTCCATGCCGTGTTCGGAGACGGGTTCGGACGGGCCGGGCACGGGGGGCAGCATAGCGCGCGTGCCCACCTGGACGGCGACCCTGTGTCACCAACTCGGAGCCAAAAAAACACCCACCCTGGGGTGAGCATCGAAAGTCGGTTCGGGAGGAGAGGCCCGTCAGCGGCGGTCGCGGACGCGGACGGGAATAGGCACCGGCTGAGGCTGGGGCGAGCCCCCCAGGGCCTCCCGGAGCCAGTCGATGAATTCACGCAGGCCCTTCATGGACCCAGTGTAGTGACATGAACGTGGGGCAGATGCGCAGAATCTTACGTTGACTTCACGCTCGGGCCTACAGTCCGGGACAAACGTACGGGGGTGGGGGGAGGGCGTGGCCCTGCGCCGGGACGGACCTGTGCCGGGATGGAGGCGCCCCCCCGATTCACCCCGTGCCAGACTGCCCCATGCCCCTGAACGTCATCCTCGACGGCGACCCCGGCCACGACGACGCCGTGAACATCCTGCTCGCGCTGGCGAGCCCCGAGCTGCGGGTGCTGGGGCTCACCACCGTCTTCGGCAACGTCGGCCTGGACAGGACGACCCGCAACACCCTCGTCGTGCGCGAACTCGCCCGCGCGGACGTGCCGGTCTACCGGGGCGCCGACCGCCCCCTCGTGGCCGAGCCCATCAGCGCCGAACTCGTGCACGGGGAGAGCGGGCTGGGTGGCCCCCACCTGCCCACCCCGGGCCGGGACGTGGAGCCGGGACACGCCGCCCAGTTCATCATCCGCGCCGTGCGCGAGCATCCCGGCGACGTGACCCTGGTGCCGACCGGCCCCTTGACGAATGTCGCCCTGGCCCTGCGCCTCGCCCCGGACATCGTGCCCCTGATCCGGCGGATCGTCTGGATGGGCGGCTCGACCGACACCGGCAACTGGACCCCCGCCGCCGAGTTCAACGCGCTGGCCGACCCGCACGCGGCGCACATCGTCTTCGCTTCCGGCGTGCCCCTCACCATGATCGGCCTGAACGCCTCGCACCAGGCGATTGCCCACCCGGCGCGCGTGGCGGCCTTCCGAAGGCTGGGCACCGAGGTCGGCGAATTCGTGGCCGTGCTGCTCGAATTCTTCGCCGAGCACCACCGCGTCCGCTACGGCTGGGACGGCGGCGCCCTCCACGACCCCCTGACCGTGGCGTGGCTGCTGCGCCCGGACCTGTTCAAGACCCGGCCTACGCACGTCGAAATGGACCTGACCGACGGCCCCAGCCGGGGGCGAACGGTGGCGGACGTGTGGGGCGTGACCGGCAGGGCACCCAACGCCGAGGTGATGACGGAGGTGGACGCGGACGGGTTTTTCGGGCTGCTGGTCGAGCGGGTGGGGCGGTCTGGAGGCCCTGACCCTCAACTCAGGCCTGAGCGTCAGTGAGCCGAGCCGTTCATCTGGCCGAACACCGCGTCGTAGTTCCCGTTCACTTCGGCGAATCGCAGCGGTTTGACCCGCTCGACCAGAATCTCGGTCGCGTCCGGTGAGGTCTCCAGCAGGTGCATCGTCTCGTCGATGAAGTCCCGAAGCGGCATGGCATGGGGATCGCTGGCCTGCTCCGGACCCATCAGCTCGGTCTGCACGTACGGCGGAACGAGTTCGATGACCTGTACGGGCGTGTCCCGGAGCTGATGGCGCAGCGACTGGGTGTAGGAGTGGATGGCCGCCTTCGTCGCGCTGTAGGTGGGGGTCGCGGCCAGGGGCAGGAACGCCAGGCCGGACGACACCGTGAGGAGCGCCGCGCGTGGCTGGCCCAGCAGCAAGGGCAGAAGCGCCGCCGTCAGGCGGATCGGCCCGAGCAGGTTCGTCGCCACGGTCGCCTCGGCGTCCTCCAGCGCCCCGCCCCGCACCGACTCGGCGCGCATGATGCCCGCGTTGTGGATGACCACGTTTAGGGCCGGAAACTCGGCCTGGAGCCGTTGGGCAAAGCGGCGAATCGCCTCCGGGTCCTCGATGTCGAGGACGGCGGATTTCATTCCAGGATTCGCCGCCGTCACTTCGTCCAGCACCTGCTGGCGGCGGCCCGCGATGATGACCCGATTGCCCCGGGCATGAAATGCCTCGGCGAGCGCGCGGCCAATCCCTGAGCCCCCACCGGTGATCAGGATGGTGTTGCCGGTCATTTGCATGGTCCTTCCTCCTGATTCGGAGGATAGGCGTGGCACTTCCCTTTGGGAAGTAGGCACCCAAAAGTTCTATACTTACCCGAAGGAGAGTAATGCGATGAGCAGCTTGACGCGGGAAGGCACGGCCCCTCCTCAGCAGACCGACCCCGAACTGGACGCCCTGGTGCGCGAGATCATCGGGCGGGTGGCCGACAAGTGGACGATGCTCGTGCTGGAGACCCTGGAGGAACACGGGCGGCTGCGCTTCACCCGCCTGGGCGAGCTGGTCGGCGACATCAGCCAGAAGATGCTGACGAAGACGGTGCGGCAGATGGAGGCGGACGGCTTGGTGGTCCGCACAGTGTTTCCAGTCATCCCGCCCCGGGTCGAGTACGAACTCACGGATATGGGCCGCAGCCTGAGCGCCGCCTTCTGCGGGGTCTGGCTGTGGGCCGAGGAGCACCGGGAGGGGATCATGGAGGCGCGGCGGGCGTTCCAGGGGCGGGAGGCGGAGTCCTGACCGGCAGGGTCACCCTCCAAAAGAAAGAGGCGAGCGGCCTCCACCACGCCGCCCGCCTTTCCTCCAACTCTTACTCCGCGAACCGCCCCAGCACGTCCCGGCTGATCACCAGCCGCTGCACTTCGTCGGTCCCTTCCCCGATGCGGGTCAGACGATTATCCCGCCAGTAGCGCTCCACCGGGTACTCCTTGATGTAGCCGTAGCCGCCGAGCATCTGGATCGCCTCGTCGCAGGCGTGGACGCCGACCGTGGTGGCGTAGAGCTTGGCGCGGGCGACCGCCGCCGTGAAGTTCTGCCCCGCGTCCTTGAGGTCGGCGGCCTTGCGGATCAGCAGCCGGGCAGCCTCAAGCTGGGTGTCCATGTCGGCGAGCCGGAAGGCGATGTCCTGGTTGTGCGCGATGGGTTTGCCGAACTGCTCGCGCCCGGCGGTATAGCGCGCGGCGAACTCGAAGGCGGCGCGTCCCAGCCCCAGCCCCATCGCGGCGATGCCGACCCGCCCGCCGTCGAGCACCCGCATCACGTCCTTGAAGGCGTTCCCGCGCTCACCCAGCAACGCGTCAGCGGGCAGATGCACGTCCTCGAAGATGAGCTGCGCCGTGTCGCTGCTCCGCAGGCCGAGCTTGTCCTCCTTGCGCCCGATGGAAAAGCCCGTCACCTCGTCGCGGTTGAAGACAAAGGCGCTGATGCCGTCGTTCTTGCCCCTACCGGGCCGCGCGGCGTCGGTGCGCGCCAGGATCACGTAGGTGCCCCCCACGCTGCCCTGGGTGATGAAGTTCTTCGAGCCGTTCAGAATCCACGAACCGTCGGCCTGCTCCACCGCCCGCGTCTGAAGGCCGCCGCTGTCGGACCCGCTGGCGGGCTCGGTCAGGCCCCAGGCGCCGAGCTTCTGCGCGCTCGCCAGGTCGGGGAGGAACTTGCGCTTTTGCGTCTCGGTGCCCCCGATCAGGATGTGGCCCTGGCACAGCGAGTTGTGGCTGGCAACCGTCAGGCACAGCGAGCCGTCCACCGCCGCGATCTCCTCGATGATCATGGCGAAGGTGGCGGTGTCGAGCCCCGAGCCGCCGTACTCCTCGGGCGTCTGCGCGCCCATGATGCCCATGTCGCCGAGTTCGCGCACGATCTCGAAGGGAAACTCGCCCGTCTGGTCGCGCTCGGCAGTGCCCGGCTCCACCCGGTCCTTCAGGAAGCTCCGCAGGGCCGAGACGATGGTGCGCTGGTCGTCGTTCATGGGCGAGACGTTGGGGTTGGCGGGACGGTCGAGGGTGCTCGTCATGGGTAGAACCTCCGGGAGAGGGGGACGAAGGGCCTTTTTTTGCTCCTCCCCCTTGAGGTGGGAGGCTGGGACTCGTGGAGCTGCGAAGCAGAGGGGGGAACGCAAACGACATGCGGCGCGGCTGGAAGGTGAGACAGGGCATCTTGTCAGCAGTAGGGGTGGTCACACGCCCCCTCTCCCGTTGCTTCGCGGGCGCCCTCTCTGCTTCGCAGCTTTGCAGGTCCCGCAAGGGGAGAGGGAGAAGGGCGTTTACACCTGAAACACGCCCACTTTGAACTCTTCTTGCACCGGATTCTGCGCGCAGGCTTCCAGAGCGCGGATCAGGCGGTCACGGGTATCGTTCGGCGGAATGATCTCGTCCACCCACAACCGGGCGGCGGCGTAGCGGGGGTCGAGTTCGGCGGCGTACTTGGCCTTGACCTGCTCGAAAAGGGCCTGCAATTCCTCGTCGTCGGGCTCGTGCCCCGCGCGTTTCAGGGCGGCGAGTTGGATGTCGAGGAGCGTCTTGGCCGCCGCGTTGCCGCTCATGACGGCGTACTTGGCGCTGGGCCACGCGAAGAGGAAGCGGGGCGAGTACGCCTTGCCGTTCATCGCGTAGTTCCCGGCCCCGAAGGAACCGCCCGTGATCACGGTGATCTTGGGGACGACGGAGTTGGACACTGCGTTGACCAGCTTGGCGCCCCGGCGGATGATGCCCTCCTGCTCACTGTCGCGGCCCACCATGAAGCCGGTCACGTCGGAGAGGAAGACGAGGGGCACGCCCGCCTGGTTCGCGTCGAGGATGAAGCGGGCCGCCTTGTCGGCGGAGTCGCCGTAGATCACGCCGCCGACCTCGATGCGGGTGCGCAGGCCGGGTTCGCCGCCCGCCTTGAGCTTCTTCTTGATCACCGTGCGCTGGTTCGCCACGAACCCCACCGGGTAGCCGCCCAGCCGGGCGAAGCCGCAGACGAGGGTCTCACCGTACTCGGCCTTGAATTCGTGGAACTCGCCGCCGTCGGTCATGGACGTGATCAGGTCCCGCACGTCGTAGGTCCTGGAACCGTCGAAGCCGACGAGTTCGGTGAGGTCACGCTCAGGGGCGCGGCGCACCTCGGCCCGGCGCCGCGCCCAGGGGGCGACCTCCCCCTGAGCGTACAGGTCGGCGAGCGAGCGCACCCGCGCCAGGGCCGCGTCGTCGTCCGGCTCGCGGTAGTCCACGGTTCCCGCGATTCCGGCGTGCATGGCCGCGCCGCCCAGCTCCTCCGAGTCCACGACCTGCCCGATGGCCGCCCTCACGAGCGCCGGTCCCGCGAGATACAGGCCCGAGCCCTCCGTCATGATCAGGGTGTCGCACATGACGGGGAGGTACGCCCCCCCCGCCACGCAGTTGCCCATGATGGCGGCAATCTGGGGAATGCCCTTCGCGCTCATCCGGGCGTTGAGGTAGAACACGCGCCCGAAGTCGTCCTGGTCGGGGAAAATCTCGTCCTGCATGGGCAGGTACACGCCCGCCGAGTCCACGAGGTAGACGACCGGGAGGTGGTTTTCCAGCGCGATGGTCTGCGCCCGGATGACCTTTTTGGCGGTGATCGGGAAAAAGGCCCCCGCCTTCACCGTCGCGTCGTTGGCGACGATCATCCACGGGCGACCGTGAATCTGGCCGATGCCCGTGACCGTGCCGCCGCCCGGGCAGCCGCCCACCTCCCCGTACATCTCCCACCCGGCGAAGGTCATCAGCTCGTCGAACACGGTCCCCGCGTCCACCAGCCGCTGGACGCGCTCGCGGGCGGTCAGGCGGCCCCGCTCGTGCTGGCGCGCCTGCGCCTTGGCCCCGCCCCCCGCCCTCACCCGGGCCTGATCGGCGGCGAGGCGGGCGAGCGCGTCCGCCCACACGGGGGCGGCGCCGGAAACCTGGGCAGGAGACTGGGAGGACGTCATCGGTGGCCAGAGTCTAACAAGCGTTCGTTAGTTTGGGGAGAGGGAAGGGTTGAGGTTACGTCTCCGGAAGGGCGCCTGGACCCGGGCCGATCCTTGACGCCGAGGTCTGCGACGTCCGCTTTTTGTGGGCGCGGCTACCTTACCTTCGCGGGTAAAGGTTTTTGTGATGACCACCCTTCTACAAGGGGGTATGACGAGCGCACCTGAGACGAACGGAAGTCGGTTGTGGCGCCGCCGTGGCCTCCGCCCGGAGAAGACGGCTCCGGGGAGACGGACGTGACCGCGGACGTGTCCTCCCCCGTGACCCACGTGTTTCGGCTGCTGACCCGGCGCCGGACGGCGGGGGAGTATCTGCCGAGTTCGACCTTTGCCGCCACCTTTGCCCAGCGCCGGGCGCAGCGTTTCACGGGGCTGTTCGAGGTGGACCTGCCCGGGGGCGCCCGGGGCTACCTGCTGCTGCACCACGGGCGCCTGGTGCACGCCGTGTACGGCAGCCTCGCGCCGACCGAGGCGGCCCGGACGATCCTGCACTCGGCCCGCCACGGCACGGTCCACGTCTTCGCGCTGGGGGACGACTCCGCCGCGCTCGCCCTGGCCTCGGTGGACGGGCGGGTCGTAACACTCGCCCAGCCCATGCCCGCCCACGAGCCCACGCTGCTCACGGACCTCGGGGCGCGGGGGTTCGAGGGTGTGGTGCTGCTGGAGCGGGGCGCGACGCACCACCACATCTGGCACCTGAGCGGCGGCGCTTCGCCCAGGGCCGCCCTGCCCGACAGCACGGCGGGGTACCGCAAGACGGTGCTCGCCTGGGCGCCCCGGCCCCTGCCCGCGCTGCTGTACGCCGACGAGTCGCCCGCGCCCGACCCGGTGGTCGCCCCCGTGGTGGACGCCCTGCCGCCCCGGCCCGTCACTGCCGAGGAGCTGTGGCGGGCCTTCGAGCGCGAGCTGCACGAGGAACTCGACGAGCGCGCCCCCCGGCTGCTCGCCCTGCTGCGCGACCAGCACGCCTCCACCGAGCCGGGCGAGCTGCGGCAGGTCCTCGCCGAACACCTGCGGCGCGTGGCGGGCTCCGCCTCGCGGCAAGACCCCTCCACCCTCCTGTCCCACGGCGCCCCGCGCGCGGAGAGCGAATGAACGACCTCTTGCCCCTGACCCCGGGTCAGCACCTGCTGATCCTCAACGCCCTGAACCTCACGACCGCCTTCATGGGCGGCGCGGCGCTGCTGTTCGTGCTGCTGCGCTCGCAGGTGGCGAGTGCCTACCGGCTCGCGCTGAGCCTGATGGCCGCCGCCGTCGGCATGGCGGGCTACCACTACTGGCAGATCCTGGGCGGCTGGAGGGCAGCCTACGTTCTCCAGGGCGGCGCGTACGTGCCCACGGGCCAGCCCTTCAACGACGCCTCGCGCTACGCCGACTGGCTGGGCACGGTCCCCCTGATCCTGGCCGCGCTGATGCTGGTGCTCGACATCGGGCGGCGCAAGAGTGCCAGCCTGGTCGCGCGGCTCGCCGTCGCGGCGGTGTTGATGATCGCCCTGGGGTACGTCGGCGAGGTGCAGCGCGAGATGACGCTGCGGGCCGTGTGGGGCGCGGCCTCGTGCGTGCCCTTCGCGTACATCCTGTTCGTGCTGTGGAGCGAGCTGCGCGGCGTGCTGAGCTTCGAGACCCCGCGCGTGCGGGGGCTGTTCTCCCGGCTGCGCGTCTTGCTGGTCGCCTCGTGGAGCCTGCACCCCCTGGTGTACGCCCTCCCGCTGCTGGGCCTCACGGGCGCCCCCGCCTTCGTGCTCGGGCAGGTCGGGCACTCGGTCGCCGACATCTGCGCCAAGGTCTTCTACGGCCTGATGATCTACGCCGTCGCCCGCGAGAAGACCCTCAGCGAGGAGCTGCTGCTGGGCCTGGACACCCCGCGCGAGCTGGTGCGGTCGTAGGTCGCCTGCCCCAGCCTGATCCCGTCGAGCCTGGGGTGGACGCCCCGGGCTCGACCTTCGCTTGGGGGCCGCCCTCCGGTTCCGCCCACCCGGAAGGAGAATAATGAGGCGATGACACCGCTCACAGGCTGGCCGCAGGGGCCGCGGGGACACGGAGTGCTGGGCAATCTGCCGGAGCTCAGGCGGGACGCAGTGGGCTTCCTCCGCCACAGCCGCGCCGCCTACGGGGACGTGTTCCGCCTGCGCTTCGGGCCGCGCGACGTCCTCGTGGTGGCCGAGCCGGGGGCGGCGCGCGAGGTGCTGGTGACCAAGGCGGGCCACTTCCGCAAGGGGCGCGGCATCCAGAAGATGGAGGATTTTCTGGGAAGCGGCCTCCTCACCGCCGAGGGCGAGGTGTGGCGGTCGCACCGCCGCCTGATGCAGCCCGCCTTCCACCGCGCGGCGCTGGAGGGGATGGCGGGGGACATCGCGCAGGCGACCCGGCCCCTGCTCGCCCGGCTGGGGGAGGCTTCGGGCCCGGGCGGCGAGGTGGACGTGGCCTCCGAGATGATGCACGTCACGCTGCGGGCGGTGGCGGCGGTGCTGTTCGGGGCGGCGCTGGAGGAGCGTGACCTGCGGGTGGTCGAGCGCGAACTGCCGCCCCTCCTGACGAGCACGACGAACCGCGTCCGGTCGCCCGTGGACTGGCGCCTGCCCACCCCGGCCCTGTGGCGCGAGCGGGCGGCGGCGCGGGCCCTCGACGCCGTGGTGCACCGCATCATCCGCGAGCGCCGGGCCTCGGGCGCCGCGGGGGACGACCTGCTGGGAATGCTTCTCTCGGCCCGCGACGAGGAGGGGGGAAGCGGCCTGAGCGACGCCGAGCTGCGCGACGAGGTGATGACCCTCTTCCTGGCCGGGCACGAGACCACCGCCACGCTGCTGACCTTCCTGTTCCTGGCGTTGTCCCGTCACCCGGGGGTCCGCGGGCGGGTGCAGGCCGAGGTGCGGGAAGTGTTGGGCGACCGCGCGCCCACCGCCGCCGACGCACGCACCCTGCCGCTCCTGAACGCGTGCCTTCAGGAGACGTTGCGCCTGTACCCGCCCGCGTGGCTGGTGCCCCGGCAGGCCACGGGGCCCGTCACGGTGGCGGGCGTGCCCCTTCCCGAGGGGACCAACGTCAGCGTCAATATCCTGTTGCTGCAACGGAACGCGCGCTACTGGTCCGAGCCCGACGCCTTCCGGCCCGAGCGGTGGCTGGGCGGCGGGCGCACGCCGGACGCCTTCATGCCCTTCGGGGCGGGCGCGCGGATGTGCATCGGCAACCACCTCGCCCTGATGGAGGCCACGATCATCGCCGCGCTCGTGCTGCGGGACTTCACCCTGGACGTGCCGGGCGGCGGCCCGGCGGGGCTGGTGGCGGGGGTCACCCTGAAACCGGACGGGCCCGTGGTGGCAGGCGTCTCCCCCGTTCCTCGCTGACCGGATGAAAGGACGGGCCGGTCCCTGCCGGGATCAGCCCCGAAGCTCCGCCCCGGTCTTGGCCCGCATCTCGTCGGGCGTCACGCCGGGGGCGAGTTCGACCAGTCTCAGCCCGTCCGGCGTCACGTCGAGCACGCCGAGGTCGGTGATGATGCGGTCCACCACCCCTTGCCCGGTCAGCGGCAGGGTGCACTCGCGCAAAATCTTGTGCGCGTCCCCCTTCGCCACGTGTTCCATCAGCACCACGACGCGCTGCACCCCCGCCACGAGGTCCATCGCCCCGCCCATGCCCTTGACCATCTTGCCGGGAATCATCCAGTTCGCCAGGTCGCCCGTTTCACTCACCTGCATCGCGCCCAGGATGGCGAGATTGACGTGCCCGCCGCGGATCATGGCAAACGAGTCGGCGCTGCTGAAAAAGCTCGCTCCCGGCAGCGCCGTCACCGTCTGCTTGCCCGCATTGATCAGGTCGGGGTCCACCTCGTCCTCGGTGGGAAAAGGGCCGATGCCGAGCAGCCCGTTTTCGGATTGCAACCACACGCTCACCCCTTCCGGGATGTGGTTGGCGACCAGGGTGGGCAGGCCGATGCCGAGGTTCACGTAGTAGCCGTCCCGCAATTCCTGCGCGGCCCGGCGGGCCATCTCATCTCGGGTCCAGGGCATCACAACCTCCAGAGACGCACAGTCTCCGACAAGAGAAACGCCTGGTACAGCTCCGTAGGAGAGGGGCCGCCCCCGAGGTTGAGGCCACCCATGTCAGACCTCCTCCCCGGTGGCGGCGGGCGTCGCCGGGGCCTCGACCTTGCGCACGGTGCGCTGTTCGATGCGCTTCTCGGGGTGCGGGTTCACGACCACCCGCTGCACGAAGATGCCGGGCGTGTCCACCTCGTCGGGGTCGAGTTCGCCGACTTCCACCACCACCTCGACCTCGGCGACGGTGACCTTGCCGCAGGTGGCCGCCATCGGGTTGAAGTTGCGCGCGGTCTTGCGGTAGACGAGGTTGCCCGCCCGGTCGGCCTTCCACGCCTTGACGAGACTCAGGTCCGCGACGATGCCGCGCTCCAGGATGTACGTCTCGCCGCCAAAGTCCTTGTGCTCCTTGCCCTCGGCGACGAGGGTGCCGACGCCCGTCTTCGTGTAGAAGCCGGGAATCCCGGCGCCGCCCGCGCGCATCCGTTCGGCCAGGGTGCCCTGCGGGGTGAATTCGAGTTCGAGTTCGCCGCTGAGGTACTGGCGCTCGAACTCCTTGTTCTCGCCGACGTACGACGAGATCATCTTGCGAATCTGGCGGGTCTGGAGCAGCAGGCCCAGGCCGAAATCGTCCACGCCCGCGTTGTTGCTCACGGCGGTCAGTTCGCGAACGCCGCTGTCACGCAGGGCGAGGATGAGCTGCTCGGGGATGCCGCACAGGCCGAAGCCGCCCACCGCGACCGTCTGGCCGTCTCGCACCACGTCCCGCAGCGCCCGCGCCGCGCTCGCATACACCTTGTTCATCGAGCCTCCACTGTAAGGCCAACCCCCGGCAATGTCCTCAAAAAGGCCTCCAGGTGACCGCGAAACGCCCCCGGGTCCTCCTGCGGAAAGCCGTGCCCGCGCCCCGGGAGGATGAGGGCCCCCCGCCCCAGCGCCGCCGCCTGCGCCCGCACCATCTCGGGGGTGACGAGGGGGTCGAGCTCCCCGCCGAGCACGAGGACGGGCAGCCCCCCGAGCCGCGCGGGGTCCACGCTCCACGCGGCGAGGGCGCGGGCGTTTCCGGCATAGTGCGTGTCCGCCATCCGCCCGCCGTCCTCCACCAGCCGCGCGAAGTTGGCGGGCCGGGCGGAGGGAAAGAGCGCCCCCAGGCTGACCTCGCGCAGGGCCGCGTTCGTCCGCAGGAGGTCGAGCACCGGGTAATTCTCCTCCGGCGTGACGAGCCCGGTGAGGGGGGCACTCGCCGCGAGGACCAGCCCGGAAAGGGACTCCGGCTCACGGGCGGCAACCTCCAGCGCGACCGCCCCGCCCAGGCTGTGCCCCAGCAGCACGGGCCGGGTGACCTCCCGCTCCCGCAGCCACCCGCTCAGCCAGTCCGCATACGCCCCGACGCCGACCTCGCCCACATGGGCGGTTCCGGCAAAGCCCGGCAGGTCGGGGGCGAGGGCGCGCCAACCCGCCGGGGGGTGGGTGCTCAGGTCCTCCCACCACGCCGCCGAGGCGAAGTTGCCGTGCAGGGCGACGAGGGTCCCTTCCGGCTCAGGCATGGGGCACGTCCCCGGCGCCGAGCGGTTCGGGCGGGAGCGGCACGAGGGGCAGGGTGTCCTCCAGCAGCCCGCGCAGCAGGGGGGCGAAGGGCGCCGTGTCCGCCACGCAGCCCAGGTGCCCGTGCGCCGAGTCGAACTCCAGGTGGGTGTGGGGCACGCCCGCCGCCCGGCTCGCCCCCGCGAAGGCGCGCATCTCATGGAAGGGAAAGAAGAGGTCACCCCGGATGTTCACGGTCAGGAGCCGCAGGCCCGCGTTCCGCCAGCGGGCGAAGAGGTCGGGGCGCGGGGCCACGTCGGAGAGGTCGTGCGTCTCCACCACCCGCGCAATGTCGAGGATGTGCGCGAGGCTCGCCGTTCCGGCCCGCGTTCTCAGGTACGCCTCGAAGTCGGCTTCCCGGAAGGTGCGCTCCAGGGCGTCAGCCCCCAGCCCGAAGAGGGAGATCAGCCGCAGCGCCCCGGTGAGTCCGCCGGAAGCGGCCACGTCGCGCAGCAGCGGCCCGAAGGCCCCGCGCAGCACCGGCCCCGCGCAGGGACTCGTCCCCACGGCGGCCACCCGGGGCGCGAGGTCCGGCGACCGGGCCGCCCACTGGAGGGCCTGCATCCCCCCGAAGCTGGGGCCGATCACCGCGTGCCACCGCTCCGCGCCGAGGTGGCGCAGCAGCGCGAGTTGCAGGGCGTGGAGGTCGGCGAAGGTCCAGGCCGGGAAGCGGGCCCCCCACGCGCCGCCCTGTGGGTGCCCGGTGTCCGGCCCGGTGGTCACCACCCGGGGGTCGAGGGCCTGGACGTTGGAGAGGGTGTTCATCGCCACCACGAAAAAGCGGTCCGTGTCCACCGCGCGCCCCGACCCGATCAGGGAATCCCACCAGCCGGACACCCCGTCCGCGCCCACCCCCGCCGCCTGGGACGTGCCCGTGTAGTAGTGGCACACGAGGACGGCGTTGTCCCGCGCCGCGCCCAGCCTTCCCCAGGTCTGCACGCCCAGCCGCACGGGCACCGCCTCACCCGCGAGCGGGGCCGTCACCTCCAGCGTGAATGCCCCCGGCGGCGCCCCGCCTTCCCGGCCCTCTTCGTCTTGTCGCATTACCGAAGAGGGTAGGCGGGGGGCGTTACGGGGCGGTCACAGGGACGCAGGCAGATGGCGGAAGGTCGAAGGCAGATGGCCCAGGATGGCCTTTGCTGGAGCCCCCGCCTTATTTCAGCCTTCTGCCTTCCTCCTTCTGCTGTAACGCCCGTGTGACGCCCCTCCCCTACACTCCGAGGCGAACATGAAAAAGATGCTTCTGACGGGCGTTCTGCTCGCGCTTTCCGGCGCGGGCGCGGTGAAGGTGGGCGTGCTGCTTCCCCTCTCGGGATCGGGCAGCGTCTCCGGGCAGGCGGCGAGGAACGGCTACCTCCTCGCGCTGGACGAGATCAACCGGGCGGGCGGCGTGCTCGGCAAGCCCCTGGAGCTGGAGTTCGCCGACGACGGCTCCTCGCCCGCCAAGGCCGTGCCCGAGTTCGTCAAGCTCGTGACCGTGGACAAGGTGGACTTTATGGCGGGGGGCGTGAGCAGCGCCACGAGCATCGCCATCAGCGGCCCGGCCAAGCAGTACGGCACCTTCATGGCCTGGATCGGCGCGGCGGCGGTGCCCGTCGAGGACGCCTTCGCGGACCACAAATATTTCTTCCACTACCACCCCTGGTCCTATTACAACTTCGAGGCGATCCTGGGCTACTTCAAGACGCTCAAGACGCAGAAGAAGGCGCGGAACATCGCCATCGCCTACGAGGACGGCCCCTTCGGCTCGGCGGGCATCAACGACACCGTGGCGGCCTTCAAGAAGGCGGGCTTCAACGTCGTGATGACCGAAAAGTTCAAGACGGGCAGCGGCAACTTCGGGCCGATCATCTCCAAGGCGAAGGCGGCCAGGCCCGACATCTTCTACTGGGTGGGCTACGACACCGACGCGCTGCCCCTCGCCACCGAGATCAAGCAGCAGAACCTGCAAGTCGGGCTGGTCTACGGCACGCCGCCCTCGTGGCCGGTGGGCTTCGAAAAAAACCAGCTTGCCGACAACATCGCGGGCCTGAGCCTGTGGCTCCCCTCCAGCCCGCAGGCCGAGAGCCGCAAGTTCGTCGCCGCCTACCGCAAGAAGTTCGGCAACGTGACCGAGGAATACTTCGCGCCCCTCGCCTACGTGAACCTTAAGACGCTCGCCGCCGCGATCAATGGGGCGGGGGGCACCGACAAGGACAAGGTGGCCGCCGCCCTCGCCGCGACGAACACGCCCACCCCCTTCGGCCCGCTGACCTTCTCCAAGAGCAACAAGACCCAGTACCAGGGCTTCAAGGCCGGAAACTGGCTGCACTTCCAGTTCCAGGGAGACAGCCGCGTGCCGGTCTACCCCATCAAGTTCGCGCAGAAGCCGATGGTGTGGAACAAGTAAACCCTCAGCGGTCAGCCGTCAGCCATCAGCCCGAGAAGGCCCACGCCTCCGCCCCCTAAGTTTTTGCTGAAAGCTGAGAGCTGACCGTCCCCCGAGCCGTCTCCCCCCGCGAGGCGGCTCACCACTTCAACGGAGCCTCCCCTATGGACCTCTTTTTCCAGACCCTCCTCAACGGCCTGCTGCAAAGCGGCATCTACGCGCTCGTCGCGTCGGGGCTGGCCCTGGCGGTGGGCGTGGTCGGGATCGTGAACTTCGCGCACGGCGAGTTCCTGATGCTGGGCGCATTTTTAACCTGGGGGCTGAGCACGTACCTGGGCGTCGATCCCCTCGTCTCCCTGCCGCTGGCCGCCGTCGCCGTCTTCGCGGTGGGCGCCCTGACCTACCGGGTGAGCATCCGGCACGTCCTGCTCGCTCCCGAACTCAACCAGATGCTCCTGACCTTCGGGCTGGGCATCCTGCTGCAAAACCTCGCGCTGATGCTGCTCGGCGGCAACACCCGCACGGTCACCACGGGATACCAGGGCAGCTCGATCAGCCTCGGGGAACTCAGCGTCGGCGGACCCAAGCTCATCGCGTTCGGATTCGCGGCGGCGATCCTGGCCGGGCTGTACGCGGTGCTCTACCGCACGACCCTGGGCCGCCAGATGCGGGCGGTGGCGCAAAACCGCCGGGGCTCGCAGCTCATCGGGATCGACGTGGACCGGGTGTACCTGATCGCCTTCGGGGTCTCGTGCGGGCTGGCGGCGGTGGCGGGCGTGCTCGTCGCCGTGCTGCTCTTCGCCTCACCGACGGTGGGGCTGGTGTTCGCCCTGAAAGCCTTTGCGATCATCGTCATGGCGGGGCTGGGCAACCTCACGGGCGTGCTGTGGGCGTCGGTGGTCCTCGGCGTGTCGGAGGCGCTGGTGCAGACCTACGTGCCGGGCGGCGGCGGGTGGAGCGACGCGGTGTTCTTCCTCCTCATCTTCGCCACGCTGGTCTTCCGTTCGTTCCGGGGCTCCAGGTGAGCCGGGCCGCCGAACTGCCGCGCACGGTCACGCGCAGGCCCGACTTCACCGGGCGGGCGCTCGTGCCGCTGGCCCTCTTTTTCCTGCTCGCGCTCGCCTTTCCCTTCCTGCCGCTGGGGGCGCGGGCGGAGTATTTGCTCCAGATCGCCTTTTTCACGGTCGTGGCGGGTGTGCTGGCGCTGTCGTGGGACATCCTCGCGCGCAGCGGGCAGGTCAGCCTCGCGCACGCCGCCTTCTACGGGCTGGGCGCCTACGGCTTCGCGCTGCTGGTCAAGGTGATGCCCTGGTTCCTGGCGATGCCCCTCGCGGCCCTGATCGCCGCCCTTCTCAGCCTGATCCTGGGTGCGGTGACCATGCGCCTGAGCGGGATGTACTTCGCCATCGCCACGCTCGCCTTCACGGAGGTCGTGCGGACGATCATTCAGAACCTGCCGGAGTCGGTGGCGGGAGGCGCGAACGGGCTGCTCGTTCCGGCGCTCCTCGGCGGCAATGCGCGGGCGCAGTACTTCCTGGCCGTTGCCGTCTTGCTCCTCACTGCCCTCGTGAGCCTCGCCGTGCGGTTTACCCGGCTGCACCACGCCTTCGCCGCGATCCGGCAGGGGGAGGAGACGGCGCGGGTGCTGGGCGTCAGCATCGTGCGGTACAAGCTGCTCGCCTTCTTCATCTCCTCGTTCCTGGCGGCGCTGGGCGGGGTCCTGTTCGCCGGGAAGACCTTTTTCATCAACCCGCTGGAGACCTTCAGCCTCGCCAACTCCATCGCGCCGCTCACGACGAGCATCTTCGGGGGGCTCTACACCACCCTCGGGCCGATCCTGGGGGCGACGGTGCTGCGGGTGGCCGAGGAAATCCTGCACAACTCCATCAAGAACGGCTACCTCGTCGTGTACGGCCTGGTGCTGATGCTCTCGATCCTGTGGCTGCCGCGCGGGCTGATGGGGCTGCTGAGGAAGGGCAAGCACGGGGGGGACCTGTGACCGCCGTGACGCCCAGTCAACCCGTCCTGCCCAGAACGGAGGTCGTGCTGCGGGCCGAGGGGCTCAGCAAGCGGTTCGGCGGGCTGCTCGCCGTGCAGGACGTGAGCTTCAGCCAGTACGCGGGCGAGATTCTGGCCGTGATCGGGCCGAACGGGGCGGGCAAGACGACGCTGCTGAACTTGCTCTCCGGGGTGTACCGGCCTACGAGCGGGCGGCTGCACCTCCTCGGGCGGGACGTGACGCAGGAGAGCATGGAGGCCCGCTGCCACGCCGGGCTGGGCCGCGCCTTCCAGATCGTGCGGCCCTTTCCCGAGATGACGGTTTACGAGAACGTGACGGTGGGGGCGCTCTTCGGCAAGCGGGGAATGCGACTGCCCGAGGCGCGCGAGCGGGCCTACGACCTGCTGGACCGCACCGGGCTCGCCGCGCACGCCGACAAGGCCGCGCACGAGCTCACCCTCCTTCAGGACAAGCGGCTGGAGGTGGCCCGCGCCCTCGCCACCCAGCCCCGCGTCCTGCTGCTCGACGAGGTGATGGCCGGCCTCCGCCCCGCCGAGGCGCAGGAGGCCGTCTCTCTCGTGCGGAGCGTGAGGGACAGCGGCATCAGCGTCCTCTTCATCGAACACATCATGCCCGTGGTGCGCGACCTCGCCGACCGGGTGGTCGTGATGGACCAGGGGCGGGTGCTGGCCCAGGGCACCTACCGCGAGGTGACGGCGAATCCGCAGGTCGTTGCCGCCTACCTGGGCACCGAGGAGGGACTCCACGCATGACGGCGACCCAAGCCAATCCAACGTCCTCTCGCACTCAGGGCCAGGAACTCGTGATCGAGAACCTCACTGCCGGGTACGGCAAGGTGCAGGTGCTGTGGGGGGTGAGCCTGCGGGTCGAGCCCGGCGAGTTCGTCGCCGTGATCGGGGCGAACGGGGCGGGCAAGACGACCACCCTGCGCGCGGTCAGCGGGGTGGTGAAACCGACCGGGGGTCGTATCCTCCTCGGCGGACAGGACATCACCCGCTCAGCGCCGAGCGGCATCGTCGGGCTGGGGCTGGGGCACGTCCCCGAGGGCCGCGAACTCTTCCCCCTGATGACCGTGCGCGAGAACCTGGAACTCGGGGCAGCGATGCGTGCCGAGGCCCGCGCCGCGCAGGCGCAGACGTTGGAACACGTCTACACCCTCTTTCCCCGGTTACGCGAACGGCAGGGGCAACTGGCGGGCACCCTTTCCGGTGGCGAGCAGCAGATGGTGGCGGTGGGCCGCGCGCTGATGGCCCGCCCGAGCGTCCTGGTGGTGGACGAGCCCTCCCTGGGCCTCTCGCCGCTGATGACCCAGACGGTCTTCGAGGCCTTGAAAGCCGTTAATCAGGAAGGCGTGAGCGTCTTGCTCGTCGAACAGAACGTGGGGCTGAGCCTCAAGCTCGCTGGCCGCGCCTATGTCCTGGAAAACGGGCAGGTGGTGAACACGGGGACGGGGGCGGCCCTGCTCGCCGATCCGAAGGTCAGGGAGGCGTACCTGGCGCTGTAGGGCACAGGCGAGGGGCGTGGGACGTGGTATTCCCGCGCCCTTTGCCGTGGCGGGTGTCTTCCTGCGTGCAGTCGGAGAGCGCCGGGGAAGGATAACCTCCGAGAGAAGACCTGGCAGCAGAGCGGCAGACTCTTCCCCGCGGAGCGTTCGACCCGTCCCTCCTCGCCCAAAAGGTGGTGCCATGAAACGACTCCTGCCCCTCGCCCTGCTGCTGCTCGCGGCCTGTGCCCCGAGGCAGACGGCCCACACACCGCGCCCGGACGCTGTGCCCTTTACCCGCTATGTGGCGGTGGGGGACAGCATCACCGCCGGATTTCAGTCGGGCGGGCTGACGGCGGAGTCGCAGCGGGCCGCCTACCCCCGGCTGCTGGGCGAGCGGGCGGGGCTGAACGTGCCCATGCCCGAGGTGCAGGACCCGGGCTGCCCTCCCCCGGTGGGCGTGACGGGGCAGAGAAACTGCGCCCTTCGCCAGCCGGGCGTCGTGTCCCCGGTGGTGGCCGTGCCCGGCGCGAAGGTGGGCGACGTTCTGCGCAGCACCGACACGCAGGTGACCGACCCCGACCCGCAACTGTACGACGCCGAACTCTACCGGGCGATCCTAGGCCCGAACACCACCCAGCTTCAGGCGGCGCTGGCGAGGAAGCCCCTCTTCGTCACCGTGTGGATCGGCAACAACGACGTGCTCCTGCCCACCCTGCGCGGGCGGCCCGACCAGTCCACGCCGCTGGAGAGCTTCCGCGCCGACTACACGGCATTGGTGGACCGGCTGCTGGCGGGGGGCGCCCGTTACCTCGTCGTGATGACGGTGCCCGACGTGACGCGGGTGCCCGCCCTGATCCCGGTGCGGCAACTGCGCCTCGCCGGGCTGGTGGACGACAGTTGCCGGGGGCAGGACGTGTACTTTGGGAGCATCGTCGTGGGCCGGGCCAGCCGGGAAAATCCTCTCTCCTGCACCTCCCCCGAGGCGCTGACCGCCGCCGAGTACGCGCAGTCGCAGCGGACCGTGGAGGGCTACAACGCCGCCATCCGCGAGACCGCCGCCGCCCGGGGCGTGCCCGTCTTCGACGTGACCCGGGTGCTGGGCACGCTGCCGGGGCGGCCCCTGATCCCCACGGCGTCGTCCCCCTTCGGGCGGTCGTTCAGCCTCGACGGCGTGCACCCGAGCAGCTTCGCGCACGAGCGGTTTGCCCGGGAACTGGCCGTGTTTATGAATCAGCAATTCGGGACGGATTTGGATACGCGGCCCTGAGGCTCGACCTCGTTTACTCCATGCCAGGTTCCCAGGCGTCCTCGACGGTGGGGACGACAGGTGAGAGGAAAGGATCAGGGTGGTCTACGAGTCGCCCTCGTGCCATCACCCTGACAGTGAAGTTATCGTCGCCCCGTTCCGAGTCGCGCCAGTACATCACCCCATATGAGCCGGGCGCCTCCGCCGCAACCGAGGCGAGCAGATCATCCAACTCTGGACCGTAAAACCCCCTGCGGTTGAGGTTGCCGTGGACGAACAGAAAGTACGTCCCGTTCATGGGCCGGACTTCTGCGGAGGCGGAGGATTCCCACCCCAGCCTCCTGATGCGCTCCCGAAGACGGACCACGATGCCCCACATCGCCTGATCGTCTTCCTCAGAGGTCGAATTTCGAAGGGCGAACCACCCGTGAAACTCGAACACCCCTACCCCCCCGTCAGGAAGCGCGCCGTCTCCCGGTACAACATCTCCACCGCGTCCAGCGAGTCGAAGGTGTGGCCCGCGCCGGGGATGGCGATGGCGTCGCAGCCGAGGGCCTGGGCGTAGCGGACCCCGAAGGCGGGCGGGCAGACCTGATCGGCGTCGCCGTGGAAGACGCGGGCCACGCCTCCCCAGCGGGCCGCCGCCTCCAGGGGCCTCAGGCGGGGCATCTCCAGCAGGAACTCGCGCCCGACGGGCCAGCCGCCGTAATCCAGAATCACGGGCGGGGCGTAGCCGCCGCGCAGGAGGGGCAGCCACAGCTCCGGGAGGGCGGGGGCCCACAGGGCGAGGCGGTGGGGCCGCACCCGCTCGGCGGCGAGGGCAGCGACGAGACCGCCCATCGAGAAGCCCAGCAGCATCACCCGCTCGGGGTCGAGCATCGGCAGCCCGCGCACGTAGTCGAAGGCCGCCTCCACGTCCTCAACCTCGCGGGCGACCGTCATCTCGCTGAATTCCCCCTCCGACTCGCCGCTTCCCCGGAAGTCGAAGCGCAGGGACGCCACGCCCCGGGCCGCAAGAAAGCGCGAGAGCAGCGGCAGCAGGCGGTGGTCGCCACCCCGGTTGCCGGTGAAGCCGTGGAGGATGACGGCGGAGGGCCACCCGGAGGCAGGCCGCTCGCCTTCGGGGACGTGGAGCATGCCGTAGACGCGCTGGGCGCCCACCTTGAACTGGGCGAACTGTTCCATGCCGGGATGATGGCAGAGGGTCGGGGGGAAGTGGCGCGCGTGAGAGGACGGGCACGGGAGGCCTAACCTCCGCTCAAAATGCTTCCGTCCCCTCCCGCCTACACTGCCCGGGAAGGAGGCGACATGACCGAGCCGCAACATGTGACCGATCCGCAGGAGGCCGCCCAACTGCTCGCCGAGAAGATCAAGGGGGTGCGCTTCGCCACGTTCACGACTGTCTCCCAGGACGGCAGCCTGCACGGCAGGCCGATGGCGACCCAGGAGGCCGAGTTCGACGGCGACCTGTGGTTTTTCACCTACCGGGACAGCCACAAGGTGACCGACATTCAGGCCAATCCGCAGGTCCACCTGGGCTACAACGACCCCGACAAGAACCTGTGGGTCGATGTGTCGGGCACCGCCGAGCAGGTGGACGACCGGGAAAAGATGCGGGACCTCTGGAAGCCGCCCCTCAAGGCCTTTTTTCCCGACGGCGTGGACGACCCCAACCTGACCCTGATCAAGATCACGCCGCAGCGGGCCGAATACTGGGACGGCCCGGCCAGCGGCATCGGCAAGGTCGTGGCTTTCGCCCGGACGCTCGCCAGCGGTGGCAAGACGCCCCCCGGCAAGGACGTAAAGCTGGACCTGGAGGGAAACGGTTGAGACCGAGAGGTCACCCGGACCAGGGTCGCGGTCGTCTTTCTCCTGGCGCCGTCTTTGAATCTTCCCGTGCTCAGCGTGCATCCGGTTACGCAGGAGCGAAACCTTGAGGCTCGGGGTGCGGATGGTATCCGAAGTCGGCGGTGTGGATTTTGCGGTTGGTTATGACGGCGCCCCTTCTTTCAAGGCTCGCCTGCGCCAAACCGGAACCCCCACCCTTCTGTGAGCTGGACAAACCTGATCCTCGCACCTCAGTCACGCGCGCTCCTCACGGGGCGCTTTCTTCGTGCCTCAGTGGGCTGAGCCCCGGCGGCCAAAAGCCACTCGGGCGCAAATCCCCTTCACGCCCCGGGCGTACCCTACCCGCATGCTCTCCCGACCCTCACGCATGACCCCGGCGGCCCGCGACCCGTCCTCCCCGCGCGTGAGACGTGACCCCCGGCAACTCGCGCGGCTGCTGGCCTTCGCGCGGCCCTACCGGGGCATCTTCGTCGTCGGGGTGCTGGCGACCCTGGTGTCGAGCGGCCTGAACCTGATCTTCCCGCTGCTGTTCGGGCGCCTGATCGACGCCTCCTTCCTGCGGGTGGGCAGCGCGGACACCGGGCCGCTCGACCGGACGGTGATCGCCCTCCTCGGCATCTTCGCCCTCTCGTCCCTCTTCGCGGCGGCGCAGTCGTACCTGCTCGCCCGGGTGGGGGCGGGGGTGGTGGCGGACCTGCGGCGGGCCCTCTTCTCCCACCTGCTCACGCTCTCGCCGCGCTTTTTCGCCGACCACAAGACCGGGGACCTCACCAGCCGCCTCACCGCCGACGTGGGCACGGTTCAGGCGGTGACAAGCACGGCCCTCGCGCAGCTCGCCGCCCAGACGGTCAGCCTCGTCGGGGCCGTCATCCTGCTCGTCACGACGAGCCCACGCCTGAGCCTCTTTACGCTCGCCGTGATTCCGCTCGTGATCGGAACGGCGGTCTTCATCGGGCGGCGGATCCGCCGGGTCAGCCGCGAGGTGCAAGACGCGGTGGCCGGGGCGAACGCGAGCGCCGAGGAGGCGATCAGCGGGGTGCGGGTGGTGCAGAGCTTCACGGCGGAGGACGTAGAGCGGGGGCGGTACGGGCGGGGCGTCCTCGCCAGCTTCCGCGCCGCGCTCAAGCGGGCCCGCCTCCAGGCGCTGATGGGCGGCACGATGAGCTTCCTGACCTTCGGGTCGCTCGCCGCGCTGCTGTGGTTCGGCGGGCGGCAGGTCATGGCGGGGGACCTCACGCCCGGCAACCTCGTCACCTTCCTGATCTACGCCCTCCAGGTCGGAGGCACGGTCGCCGCGCTGACGGGAATCTTCAACCAGTTCCAGGAGGCGCTGGGGGCCTCGGGCCGCATCTTCGAGCTGCTCGACGAGCGCAGCGACCTCCCCGCGCCCGCCTCTCCCCTTCCCCTCGCCCGCGCGCAGGGCCGCGTGACCTTCGACCGGGTGGGGTTTGGCTACGGGGACGCGCCCGTTTTACAGGACGTGAGCTTCGACGTGCCCGCCGGACAGGTCGTCGCGCTCGTGGGGCCCAGCGGGGCGGGCAAGACGACGCTGGTGAGCCTGATCCCGCGGTTCTGGGACGTGACGGCGGGCGAGTTGCGGGTGGACGGGCGGGACGTGCGGGAGTACGCGCTCGACGACCTGCGCGCCCAGGTGGGCCTCGTCCCCCAGGAGACGCTGCTCTTTTCGGGCTCGGTCGAGGAGAACATCCGCTACGGGCGCCCGGACGCGGGCCCGGGGGAGGTCGAGGCCGCCGCCCGCGCCGCGAACGCGCACGACTTCATCGCCGCCTTCCCGGACGGGTACGCCACGCTGGTCGGCGAGCGGGGGGTCAAGCTCAGCGGCGGGCAGCGCCAGCGGGTCGCCATCGCGCGCGCGCTGCTCAAAGACCCCCGCATCCTGATTCTCGACGAGGCGACGAGCGCGCTGGACAACGAGTCCGAGGCGCTGGTGCAGTCCGCGCTCGAACGGCTGATGCGGGGCCGCACCACCTTCGTGATCGCGCACCGGCTGAGCACCATTCGCACCGCCGACCGCATCCTGGTGATGGACGCGGGGGAGGTCGTGGCGGACGGCACCCACGCCGAGCTGATGGCGGTGGGCGGGCTGTACCGGGGGCTCTACGAACTCCAGTTCCGGCGCGAGCAGGAGGCGCGGGCGGAGCTGGCCTGACGCTAACGGTCGAGGACGCCCGCGTAGATGTCGTCGAGGGTGAGGGTGGTGCTCAGGCAGGGGAGGGCCACCTCTCCCGTGCCCGACAGCTCTCGGTCGGTCCAGCCCTCCGCCCGACGTTCGAGCGCGCGGACCAGACGCCGGGTCGGGTCCACCATCAGGTAGGTCCGGAGGCTGGGCAGACTGGTGTAGGCGAGCAGCTTGGTCGTCCGGTCGATAAAGCCCGTGCCCGCGCTGAGGACTTCCACGATGAGGCAGGGCTCACGGACACTCGTGGCCTCGCTGGTGATGGCCTCGCAGGTCACCACGACATCGGGGTAGAAGTAGGCCCGTTGCCCGGTTGGGGGAGTGGCGTAGACGCGCATGTCCGCCGAGAAGAGGCGGCAACCTTGGCGACGCGCGACGGGGGCCAGAGCGAGCGTGAGGCTCACGATCACCTCGCCATGCCCGGCACTCGCCCCCGCCTGAGCCAGCGTCGGCCCATGCAGCGGGTACACGTACCCCCCGAAGAACTCCCGTTTGACCGGGCTGTCCGGCTCCGTCCGCAGGTATTCCTCCTCGCTCATCTCCCAGAAGGTCGGCCCGGGGTCCGTCATGGCGGTATGGTACGCCCCATGCGACAGCGGGAGTTTGGAACCACGGGCCTGAGGGTCGGCGTCCTCGGCCTGGGCGCCGGGCAGGTGGGTGCCCAGGCGTTGCCCGAAGCGGAGGCGGAGCGGCTGCTTCACCGCGCCCTCGACCTCGGCGTCACCCTGATCGACACGGCGCGCGGCTACGGCCTGAGCGAGGAGCGGATCGGACGCCACCTCGCCCACCGGCGAGACGAGTTCGTCCTCAGCACCAAGGGCGGGTACGGGGTGGAGGGCGTGGAGGACTGGACGCCCGAGACCATTCGCCGGGGCATCGAGCGGGCCCTGCGAGTAATGCGCACCGACCGCATCGACATCTTCCACCTGCACTCCTGCCCCCTGGACACCCTGCGCCGGGACGACCTGCTCGCCGAACTGGGCCGGGCGCGGGAGGCGGGACTCATTCGCGTGGCGGCCTACAGCGGCGAGAACGAGGCGCTGGCGTGGGCGGCAGGATCGGGCCGCTTCGGCAGCCTCCAGACGAGCGTGAACGTCACCGACCAGTGGAGCCTCCACCACGTCCTGCCCGGCGCGGCGGCGCGCGGCCTGGGGTTGATCGCCAAACGCCCCATCGCCAACGCCGCGTGGCAGTTCACGGGGCGCCCGGTGGGCCAGTACGCCGAGGTGTACTGGGAGCGGTTGCAGACGTTGCGGCTTGACCCCGGCGACCTCGACTGGAACGAGTTCGCCCTGCGCTTCTCCGCCTTCGCCCCGGGGGTGAGCAGCGCCATTGTCGGCACCGCGCGGGTGGAAAACCTGGAGAGGAACGCGGCAGCCTTGGAGAAAGGACCGCTGCCCGCCGAGATGTTGGAGCGAATCGAGGCGGCGTGGAACGAGCACGGGCAGGGGTGGGGCGGGGAGGTATAAGGGCTACTCGTCGATCAGACCGAGGTAGAGAAACGTCGCAAACCCTCGCCATGTAGGCTGGTCAAGCAAGTCCGTTCCTTCCTCTCGGTCGACGGTCGCGGCCAGGGCGGCTTCGAGAAACGCCTCAGTTCGGGTGTTGATTTCCCGCCCTCCCCTATCCTGGCCCACCTCTTCGAGCAGAGCGGCCACGAACGCGAGAAACGTCGTACGGTCGTGAACAGCTTCCAAGGCGCTGGGCGAAGTCATTCCTATCCTCTCCAAAAGAACGCGCCCACCTCCTCCCCGGAAGTAGGCGCCCGCCTTATCTCCTCCCTCAGTCCATCGCGTTTGCCAGCACGGGCTGGGGCTGCCAGGCGTTCGCGCCGATGGAGCGCAGGCGCTCGGCCAGGCGCTCGTAGCCGCGGTTGAGGTACTGCACCCCGTCGATCACCGTCTCGCCCTCGGTGGTGAGCGCGGCGATGAAGAGGGCGGCCCCGGCGCGCAGGTCGGCGGCCTTGACGGGCGCGGCGTGCAGCTCGCCGCCTTGAATCACCTGCGTGTAGCCGCTGACGGTGATGTTCGCGCCCATGCGCTGCAACTCGGCCACGTGGGTCAGGCGGTCCGGGTACACCGGGTCTTGCACGACGCTCGTGCCGGGAACGGTGGCGAGCAGGGCGCTCATCTGCGGCTGCACGTCGGTGGGGAAGCCGGGGAAGCTCTGGGTCGTGATGTTGACGGGCCGCAGCTCGCGGTCACGGGCGTCCACGATCAACCGGTCCTGGCTTTCCAGGATGTCCACGCCCATCTCGCCGAGCTTGGCACTCACCGCGCGCAGGTGATCGGGCCGCACGTTCGTCAGGGTCAGGCGGCTGCGGGTGGCGGCGGCGGCGATCATGAAGGTGCCCGCCTCGATGCGGTCGGGGATGATCTTGTATTCCCCACCGCGCAGCGCCGGGACGCCGCGGATGGTGAGCGTGTTCGTGCCCGCCCCCTCGATCTGCGCGCCGAGGCTGTTGAGAAAATTGATCAGGTCCACCACGTCGGTGTCGATGCTGGCGTTTTCCAGCGTCACCACGCCGTCCCCCAGGACCGAGGCCAGGATGGCGTTGTGCGTGCCCCCCACCGTCAGCAGCTCGAAGAGAAAGGTGCCGCCCAGGCTGCCGCGCCGCGCCGCCGAGAAGTTGCCGCCGTCCTCGCTGATCTCGGCGCCCAGGGCCCGCAGCGCCTTGACATGCTGATCGACCGGGCGCGGCCCCCACGCGCAGCCCCCCGGCATACTCACGGTCGCCTCGCCGGCCCGCGCCAGAATCGCTCCCAGAATGATGAAGCTCGCGCGCATCTTGGAGACGAGGCTGTAGGGCGCGACGGTGCTGACGATCTCAGGCGTGTGCAGGGTCAGGCTGTGCGGCCCCACCCAGGCGTGCCGGGCGCCGACGTGGTGCGCGAGGTCGAGGATGGTGTAGACGTCGCTCAGGCGCGCGACGCCATGCAGGGTGACGGGTTCGCTGCTCAGGAGGCTCGCCACGATAATCGGCAGCGCCGCGTTCTTGCTGGGCTGAATGGCGACGTCGCCGGAAAGCGTCCGGCCTCCTCGGAGGTGCAGCGGGGTCAGGTGCATGGCGGTCCTTTCGGTCGCGCGCGTGGCGCGGGGGGGTGGCATGAAGGGGACCCGGGCGCACTCCGCCTGGGCAGAGTGCATGTTACACATGATGCTCACTGTACGTCTACGCAGAACCATACGTCCGCTTAACCCTGACACGATGTGGCGCGCGTGAGGCGAGGGGCCGGGGGTACTCATCCGAGCGACATGAGGCAGATGTTGTGGGTACTCATGGCCCGTGCTACGCTGCCCGGGAGACCAAGCCGCCACGCTGACAGGGAGAGGGATGCCCAAAAAGGAACGCAAACGCTTGCAGGTGGTGATCAGCGAGGAGCAAGACGCCCTGCTCACCCGCACGGCGTACGAGCTGTCGAGCCCCGAGCGTCTCATCAGCAAGAGCGAGGTCGTCCGGCTCGCCATCGAGAAGATCGCCCGCGAACTCGGCGAGGGCGAACACATCGACGAGTACCGCGCCCTCCTCGACGACTCCCCCGAAGAGGACGAGGCCTAGAACAGACGGGACCGCGGGCCCGCGCCCGTGGGTCGGCCCTCGCGCTAGCGGCCCGCGGCGTACGTGGTGGGCGACAGCACGCGCCGGGCGCCGACGAGCCGGGGAGCCCAGTAGCGGTCGGAGAGGAGGCGGTCCACGACGACCTGCCCGCGGTACGAGTTGGCGTTCACGAACTCGTCCTCGCCGAGGTAGATGCCGACGTGGGTGACGGCCCCGCGCCCCTCGGTGTCGAAGAAAACGAGGTCGCCGGGTTGCAGCTCCCCGGGAGAGACCGGCTCGCCCACCTGGGCCTGATCGGCGCTGCGCCGCGGCAGGCTCAACCCCAGCGGCGCGAAGACCTGAAGCACCAGCCCGCTGCAATCGAGCCCGGTTGGGGTCGTGCCCCCGTACACGTAGGGCACCCCCAGGAGCGCCAGGGCCGCCCCGCGCCAGTCGCCCGGCGGAGGCACGGCCACGGCGTCGGCGGGCAGGGGTTCGGGGACGAGCACGTCGGGCGCCGGGGCCACCGGGACGGCGGGGAGCGGCGGGGCGACGGGCACAGGAGCCTGAACCGCCACCACGGGGGCCGGAACGCCGGGCCCCGGCGCGGGCACCAGGAGAACCTGCCCGGCCCGCAGCACCGTGTCGGTGGGCAGGGTGTTCGCGGCGAGCAGGACGTCTACGCTCACGCCGAAGCGGCGGGCGAGGGAATAGAGCGTCTCGCCCGGCTGCACGGTGTACGGCGGGACCTCCCGCACGCGCAGCACCTGCCCGGCGCGCAGCTCGGGACCGCTCAGGCCGTTCAGGGCGAGCAGGACCTCGACGCTCAG
The DNA here is from genome assembly GCF_002869765.1 of Deinococcus planocerae. Taxonomy (NCBI): domain Bacteria; kingdom Thermotogati; phylum Deinococcota; class Deinococci; order Deinococcales; family Deinococcaceae; genus Deinococcus; species Deinococcus planocerae. The sequence continues at coordinate 102,696 of NZ_PNOR01000016.1, forward strand.
GCCGTGGGCGCGGGCCAGCCCAAAGGCGGTGTCCCCGGGCTGCACGGTGACGGTCAGGGGCGCCTCACCGGGAGCCGAGGCGGCGGGCGGCAGGGGTCCGGCCCCCGCGGTCGTGATCGCTGCTCCCGCCCAGGAGGCGAGGGTGAGCAGGGTCAGCGGGAGCAGGCATCGGGCAGACATGGACATGCACAGGACTCGCAGGGCGCGGAAGACACACGGGCGGGACCGTCCGGCACCACCGTCCGGCGCCGGAGTCAGGAACGCCTCACATGAGAGGCCCCCCAAAAGAATCGAAACATCGGCACCGTAACATGGTCACACTCGACTTGCCAACCCCCGCCGAGGGCGTTCCTGTGGAGTTTTCGACTTTTTAGCGGTGTCTTCGGGCGTGCTGTGAGGTGACCCGCGCCGTCCTGACTCTTGACAGGGGCCGACATTCCCAGGTCCCCTCTCTGCCACACGGAGGGGCGCCGACTCTCTGCGGCGGGTCGAAGGCCGCCCCCTTCCAATGAGGAGAGCCCCGTTAAAGGAAGGGGACGAGACCCACTGGCCTCAGGCGGGCGGGGGGTGCGCCTCGCTCCGCCGGGACGGGGCGCCGTCTGGACCAGCCTCTCATCGCCCATTGGCGTTTCCATCATGGGGGGCGAACTTCGACGGGGCACACTCCCCCGCGCCTATCCTGGGGGGGTGTTCGCGCGTGCCTCCGCGTGGCGTGCCCGGACCTTCAGCGCGCTGCGCCACCCCCACTACCGCCGCTACTGGTTGTCGCAACTGCTCTCGCTCGTGGGGTCGTGGATGCAGGCGACCGCGCAGCAGTACCTCGTGCTCGAACTCTCGGGGGGCAGCAGCGCGGCGCTGGGATACGTGACGGTCGCGCAGTTCTTGCCCAGCCTGCTGCTTTCTCTCTTCGCGGGGGCGGTGATCGACCGGGTGCCCAGGCGGCGGGTCCTGATCACCACCCAGCTCGTGCTCCTCTCGACGGCGACGGCGCTCGCGGTGACCACCCACCTGGGGGTCGTCTCGCTGGGGCTGGTGATGGTGCTTGCCTTCGTGAGCGGCACCGCGAACGCCTTCGACATGCCCGCCCGGCAGAGCATGGTGGTGGACTTCGTGCCCCGGGGCGACGTGCCCAACGCGGTGGCCCTCAACAGCCTGTCGTTCAACGTGTCGCGCACCATTGGGCAGGCCCTCTTCGGGGTGGTCGCGGCACTCGGGGTGAGCCTGCTCGCGGGCGGTGATCCGGACCGGCTCTCGCGGCTGGCGCTGCCTTTTTACCTCAACGTGGGGTCCTTTTTCGCGGTGCTGTTCGTGCTCGCCACGCTCCCCTTCCCGCCGCGCGAGATCGGCCAGCACGGCAGCGTGGCCGACGACGTGCGCGAGGGGCTGCGCTACGTGCGGGCCACCCCCGCCGTGCGGAACGTGATGCTGCTCGTGGGGCTGCTGAGCCTCACCGTCATCAACTTCAACGTGATCATTCCCTACTACGCGCGGGTGGTGTTCGGGGCGCGGGAGGCGGCCTTCGGGACCCTCAGCGCCGCCTTCGGGGTGGGGGCGATGGCGGGGGCGCTGTGGCAGGCGAGCAAGCCCAACCCGGCGCGCAACCTGCGGGTCGGCGCCGTCATCCTGCTCGCCTCGGCGGTGGCGCTCGCCTTCACGCCGGGACCCGCCCTCGCCGCGCCCGTGCTCGCGGCGTGCGGCTTCGGGATGCTCACGCTGCTCGTCAGCGCGAACAGCACCGTGCAGCTCACGATCCCGGATCACCTGCGCGGGCGGGTGATGAGCCTGTACTCCTTCGTGCTGGTGGGGATGGGCCCGCCCGGCGCCCTGCTCGCCAGCACCCTGATTGGCCGGGAGGGCCCGCTGGGGCCGCGCTGGGGGCTGGTGACCCTCAGCGCCCTCGGCGGGGTGGCGCTGCTCGCCCTGTGGGGGCGGCTGCCGCGCCGGATCACGCCGCCCGCCGCCGCGGCGGACCCCCCCGGCGTTCCCGCCGACTGAGCGCGGGCGGGGGCCGAGCACGGCTGTTATGCTGCGGGCATGAGTGTGGACCGCCACCAACTGATGCTGACCTGGGCCCTGGTGATCGTCGCCGTGGGCGCCGCCATCGGCATCGGCACGACTGCCGCCCTGCTCGCCCGCAAGGACCGCCCCCTGCCGGACGACCCGGACGCGCCGCTGTTTATCTAGCTTTCAGGCGTCAGCAAGATCCTTTTGCTGAAAACTGACTCCCGACGGCTCCCTTCAAAACGGCCACACCCGCGGAATCACCAGCATCGCCACGGCGAAGGTCACGACCGTCAGGCCCAGGCCGACCCGCACGAAGTCCAGAAAGCGGTAGCGGCCCGGCCCGTAGACGAGCATGCAGGAGGGTTCCAGGGGCGTAATGAAGGAGTTGCTCGCGGCGATGGTGATGCCGATAACAAAGGGCCGGGGGTCGTGGCCGAGCGCCTGGGCGGTGCCGATGGCGAGGGGCAGCATGACGAGGGCGGCGGCCTGGTTGCTCATGGGCTGGGTGAGGGCCACCGTCACCGCGAAGAGGGCGGCGAGCAGGCCGTAGGGACCGAGCGGCGCGAGCAGCCCTGAGATCGCGCCTGTGAGCACCCGGGCCGCCCCGGTGTCCTGAAAGGCGGTGCCGAAGGCGAGCATGCAGGCGACGAGGACGATGACGGGCCACTCGACGGCGCGGTACGCCTCCTCGGGGGTGACGAGCCGCAGCGCGAAAGCGAGGGCGACCGCGAGCAGCACCGCCACGCTCAGGGGCAGCAGCCCCAGGCCGCCGCCGAGCACCGCCCCGCCGAAGAGCAGCAGGGCGAGGGGGGCCTTGCGCAGGTCGCGCTGCGCTTCGGTCAGGTCGCCGAGGACCGTGAGGTGGTCGCCGAGGGCCGCGACCCGCTCGGCGGGGCCCTGAATCATGAGCACGTCCCCGACCCCCACGCGCACCCTGGCGAGGCGCTCGATGGTGCGGGCGCGGCGGTGCAGGGCGAGGACGGAAAGGCCGTAGCGCTCCCGGAAGCGCGACTCGCGCAGGGTCCGCCCGGTGAGGGGGCTGCCGGGCATCACGACCGCCTCGACGAGGCGCACGGGCACGGCCCCCTCGACCTGGAGCTTTTGCTCGCTCTTGCTGAAGACCCCCAGGGTGCCCTTGCCCGTCAGGATGCGGTGGGGCGGGCCCTCCACGGCGAGGGTGTCGCCCTCCTCGATGCGGAAGTCGGGGCCGGGCGCGTAGTGGGTCTCGCCCCCCCGGCGCACGGCCACGACGGTCAGGCCGTGGTCGCGGCCCAGGCCGGTCTCGCGCAGGGTCTGCCCCGCGAGCAGGCTGCCGGGCGCCACCGTCAGGTCGGCGAGGTAGGCGCGCAGGGACTCTTCGAGCGCGGCGTCCCGGGCGGGCAGCAGCCGGGGCGCCACGAAGAAGAGGTAGAGCAGCCCGGCTGCGGCGACGGGCACCCCCACCCACGCCAGCTCGAAAAAGCCCAGCGGCCTGAGCCCGGTGGCGGGGAGCGCCCCGGAGATCACGAGGTTGGTGCTCGTGCCGATCACGGTGATCGTCCCCCCCAGGATGCTGGCAAAGGCCAGGGGCATCAGCACCCGGCTCGGCGCGACCCCCGCCCGCCGCGCCAGCCCCGCGACCACGGGCAGGAAGACGGCGGTCGTGGCGGTGTTGCTCGTGAAGGCACTCACGCCCGCCACCGCGCCGAGCATCCCCCGGATCATGCCCCCCGCGTTCCGGGCGCGGCGGCTCAGGGCCACGCCCACCCACTCGATCACGCCCGCGCGGAGCAGCACCCGCGTCAGGGTGAACAGTCCCGCGAGCGTGATCACGGTGTCGCTTCCGAAGCCCGCAAAGGCCTCCCTGGGGGTCAGGAGCCCGAGCACGAGCAGCGAGCCCAGCAGCAGCAGGGCGGTCACGTCCACGGGCAGCCACTCGGTGGCGAAGAGCACGAGCGCGAGGGCGAACAAGATGAGCAGGATCGTCACGGGGTCCATAGGTCTCCGGGGCTGGAAAAAAGCGTGCCGCGCGCCCGGCCAACGGGGGGGCCAGCGGGGCGCCGTGCGGGGAGGCCCGTGTCCTCCTCCCGGACTATGCCCCACCGGGGGGAGGCCCGTGCATGTGAACGGCCCGCGCGACCCTTAAAGCACGTTCCTCAGGGCCGGGGCGGGCCCGCCGCGAGCCGGGTCAGCGCCTGCGTGAGCACGGCGACCGCGCGGTCGTACTCGCGCAGGTCGAGGTGTTCGTGGGGGGTGTGGTCCAGGGCGCTGTCCCCCGGCCCGTAGGCGACGGTGGGCACCGGCCAGGCCCGCGCCACCACGTTCATGTCGCTCGTGCCGGTCTTGACCTTGAAGACGGGCGTGCCCCCCTGCGCGCGGATGGCGACCCGCAGCGCGCGGGTGAGGGCGTTGTCCCGGGGATGCCGCACGGCGGGCTCGTGCCCCGTAAAGGTGAGCGTCGCGCTTCCGGGCCCGGGCAGGTCGACGAGGAGCCCGCGAATGGCCTCCTCGGCGGCCCCCGGCGACACACGGGGGGGCAGGCGCAGCCCGAAGGTCCCCTCGGCGACCTGGGCGAGGCCGTCGCTGCCCGCCCGGAGGTCCTGGATGGTCGCCTGCACGGCGTCGAAGACCCCCTCTCCCCCCTCCCCGGCGGCCCACCCGCGCACCCGGAACCACGCCTCCGTGAGGTCGTCGGCGGCGCTCGTGCCCTCGCCCGCGGTGTGGAAGTTGTCCTTGCGCACCCGCACCCGGACCACCAGGCGCCCCTTGTACCCCAGCGTCAGCCCCGCCCAGCCGCTCGGCTCGCCGATGAGCACGAGGTCCGGGCGGTCGCGCCCCAGGACGTGGCGCGCACCCCGGCTGCTCGGCGCCTCCTCCTCGGTCGCGCCGACGCACACGAAGCGGGCCCCGGCGAGCGCCTCCTGCGGCAGGGCCGCCACCGCCGCCACGAAGGCGCAGAAACTCCCCTTGGCGTCCACGCTGCCGCGCCCGTGGAGCACGTCCCCCTCCACCCGCACCGGGATGTCCCCCGGCACCGTGTCGATGTGCCCCAAAAGCATCACGGTAAGGGGCCCCTCGCCGCGTTCGCCCACGGCGTTGCCCGCCGCGTCCACGTGCGCCTCGAAGCCGTGGGCGGCCATCCAGCCCGTCAGGAAGGCCGCCACCTCCGCCTCCTCTCCGGACGGGGAGGGGATGGACACCGCCCCGGCGACGAGGGTGCGGGCGCTCCCGGCCCGGTCAGGCATCCGGGTCGCGGGCGGCGCCCTCCGGGTCTGCCGTTCCCTCGCCGACCCCGACCGCCACGGCCCGCGCGAGGGCCACGACGAGTTCGGTGACCTCCGCGAAGGCGAGCAGGGCCAGGGCCCCCACCCCCCCGACGATCAGGGTCCACAGGCCCGTCAGGCGCGGGCCCTCGGCGAACTGGAAGGCGGCCAGCCCGAGCGCCGCGAGCCCCAGCACCGCCGCGAGCAGGCGCAGGCGGCCCACCCAGCCCAGCACGCCCTCGGCCCGCGCGTCCAGCCCCAAGAGCCCGCCGCGCGCCAGCATCCGCCGGGTGCGGGTCACCACCG